>NZ_JBNNVU010000012.1:0-105008 GCF_050280705.1 Pseudomonas sp. NPDC089530
GTGGGCGAAAACCAGCACATCAAACTCGGCACCGCGCAACTGACCAAAGCCGGCCAGGAAATCCACCTCAAGGCCGGGGCCAAGATGGTCATCGAGGCCGGCAGCGAACTGACGATCAAGGCCGGCGGCAGCTTTATCAAGCTGGATGCCGGCGGCGTCACGGTGGTGGGGCCGGTGGTGAAGATCAATGCCGGCGGCGCGCCGGGGAGCGGGACGGGGATTGGGATCAAGCCGCCGGGGTTGCCGGGGGCGGCGGACAAGGATGTGGCCGGTGATCTGCCCGTGGTTGCGTCCAGCAACATGCCGATGCCGCCACCTCCGGTGTGCAAGGAATGCCTGGCCCGGGCCAAACGTAACAGCCAAGCCCTGGCGGCACGCTAAAGGACCCCGACATGTACCCAAGCAATCCGCAGTGGCACGAGCTGTTATGGGACCAGGTTCAACAGCTGGGCCTGGACCATATCGACCTGCTGATCGACGCCACCAGCCTCGACTACCCGTTGCTGGAAGAGCTGGCGAACCAGCCGGATGCCCCGGCACTGGCCAAGCTGTTCGACAACACCCCGGAAGTGGCGATCGCCGATTTCGGCCCGCTATTGCTGCGGGTGAACAAGGCGCAGAAGCCCTGGCTGAAAACCTTCATCAGTGCTGTCGACTGCAATCAACACGTGTTGGCACTGTTCAGCCCCTGGAGTTTCGAAACCCTGGGCGAACATCTGCGCCGCTGTACCCAGGCGCGATGGAACCAGGGGCGCTCCGAAGGCGTGCTGCGCTACTACGATCCGCGCCTGTTCGTGCCGGTATGCGAAACCCTGACCCCGGCGCAAGGCCAGCTACTCCACGCCCCGGTCATCGCCTGGCACTGGCTCGACCGCGACCAGCAAGCCCAGAGCCTGACCGGCAACTACGTGCGCCACACGCCGCCACCGGCCATCGAGCCCTTCATGCTCGACCACCCGCAAGTGGCCAACCTGCTGGCCTGGACCGAGGCCGATAACTACCGCGTCGAACGCTGCGCCACCCCGCAGGACTACGGCATGAGCCGCAAGGAAGGCCTGATCCGCCACCTGTTCCACAGCCAGCTGGCCGCCAACAAAAAAGGCCTCAAGGAACCGGAAGAGCGCCAGCCCTTTATCCAGGAGTGGCTGCAGGATAACTCGCCGTTTGTCATCGATGAGCCGCCGAGGCCGTTGATATGAAGCGGACTTTCAAGGGGAGTGCCAGCAGCCCGATGCTACGGCTGTTATTGGGCGTGAGCAGCGTGCTGATGATCGCCGCCTGCCAGAGCCCCTCCAAGATGTTGGGTGCACCGGTAACGGGCTATAACCATACTTCGGCGGCGATCAACCGTTTTACGGTCAATGGGGCGGGAGGGCCGAATATTGGTCCCCACCAAGGCGGGGGGAGCGAGGTTTGTTGCGGCCTGGTGCCTCGCGGGTGGGTGCCGGGGCTTAGGGCGATTGTTGAGTGGGAGAAGGATCCTGATCCGTATTCGTATGGCAGTTGGGCTGAGCGCCCTTACTCAGATGAATGGAGGGTCCGGATGGAAGAACACAAAAAACAGTATTCCCGGCATACAGCCACTGTGGATATTCCGAAATATAGTGTAGCGGGCAACTTAAAAATTCACTTTCTTCCTTGTGATCAAGTGCGGGTTTCCGCTGACAATATTAAACGTGGGGACCCCCGTTATCCGTACAACTACCCAATTAACATGGAGGAGCCAAAGGCATGTTCAATCTAGCTCTCAAGAAACCTTTATTTTCTTTCTTGCCATTCAACATGGTTTCTCGAACGTTAAGCTTGAGTACCTTTAGCTTCAGATGGAGCAGTGTTTTAGGCGCTTTTCGTTGCTCATTAATTGTTTTAAGCCTGTCTATGATCAGTGCATGCCAGGCTGAACCAAAGATGTTGGCCTCACCGGTGACAGGCTACAATCATACTTCGGCAAATATAAATAGATTTAGTGTCAACGGCGCTGGAGGAGGAAATTTAGGCCCTCATGAAGGTGGTGGCAGCCAAGTTTGTTGTGGCTCAATTCCAAGACACTGGACGCCAGGAATCAGAGCTATTGTCGAGTGGGAGAAAGATCCAAACCCTCGTGAAAAAATAAAGCGCGATAAATATGGTCAGCTCGAGGCCAGCGACTATCAGCGCCATGCGAAAGGCTATACCCACCACAAAGTAACTGTAGATATTCCGAAGTATGACGAGCCAGGAAGCTTGAATGTTCACTTTCTCCCGTGCGACCAAGTACGTGTTTCTGCTACTGGAATAACACCGGGCCATCCTGGGTACCCTTATAACTTCCCTATGAACATGCCGGAGCCAAAAACATGTCCGGACCAATGAGTAAGGAGCGTAATTCTGGAGCCAGCCATGTCCAGCTGGCACCGGCTTTTCCGTTAAGTAGGCTTATGCCTACTGATTCCAATCAGCTCTCAAGGAACATAAGCTTACAGAAACGCGATGAAGTGGCCTTTGCTAATCAGCAGCGAATGAAACTTTCCGCCAAGGGCGATACATATAGTGGCCCTCCTTGCTGTAAAACTTTGCACATCACACTGGCATTTGACGGCACTAACAATAACGATCAAGCTGATGGATCTTCATCACCAACCTCTCGAAGTAATATTTCCAGGCTTTATCACGCTAGTATCGGAGGGGTTTCAGGTACTACGCAGGTTGAGAGTAATCAGCCTTCTAAATCTGAAAATGACCCGCATTCAGAAGGGTTTTATCGCTACTACAGCCCTGGTGTAGGAACTACTTTCCCAGAGATCGGCGAGCACATTCCAAACTCATCTGGCTTGATAGGTGCTAGTGGTGGGGAAAATCGTATCAATTGGGGGTTAACACGCCTAATCGATGCATTAAAAAAAGCATTGGATGCGGCGAAGCCACTGCTTCAGCCCGAGACTCAAAAACTACTAGAAGATATGGCCACATGTTGGTACGGAAATATAGCTACTGCAGGCCTGTTGGAGAATGGTGAGAAAAAACGCGAAGCCGCTATGCGTCCTTATATGGATGACCTAGAGAAAAGCCTAAAGCAACGTAACGAGTCTGAGCAAAAGCCACACATTCTTGCTATGCGTTTATATGTTTATGGCTTTTCCCGAGGCGCCGCACAGGCACGGGCGTTTGTTAATTGGCTCCAGACCTTGACGCATTGTAATGGTAGTGACGGTGGAGTGGAGTATCGCTTCGCAGGATTACCAATATCAGTAGAGTTTTTGGGTTTATACGATACTGTTGCAGCGGTTGGTTTGGCTGACAGTGCTCCATTTGCAGCAGGACATATGGATTGGGCGGACGGCACCATGCGCCTGCCAGATGAGGCATCAAATATGTGTATGGATACTTCCATTCCAGATGATTGCCACTATTTAAAACGCTGTGTACATCTAGTATCTGCACATGAGCAGCGCGCGAGTTTTCCATTGGATTCAATACGCCGTCGCCCCAAAAAAGCAGACGGCCAGCGAGACACAAGCAAACCATCCAGCTATCGTACTAATACTGTCGAGTACTTGTATCCTGGCGTGCACTCTGATGTAGGGGGTGGGTATTCGCCAGGCGATCAAGGTAAGGCTGTGGCTGGCACAGATCATCTATTGTCGCAGATAGCTTTGCAGCACTTGTATGCAGAAGCATTCATGGCTGGGGCTCCTCTAAGAGTGGCAGAAACAATAGTGCAACCTGGTGTACATCAGAGCTGGCGTGCAATGGCGCCGGCTACTGAGATTGAATTCAATGTATCGGACGAACTAATCAAACGTTTTAACGCATGGCAGTCCGAAGCGGCAAAGCAAGTAAAAGGTCCGCTCGAAGATATGATCGAGCAACAACAAGCGCTTATTACTGCATGGCGAATAGATCGCTATGCTGGTGGCATAGAAAAGCAGGCGTTCTTCCAAAACGCTCCTAAAGATATGCCAAAAGCCCAGATTGATGCTTGGGAGGCAATACAAAAGCGTAACGATGCTGAAACTACAGCTGCTGCTAAAGGTAAACCTGCACCGACCTATTCAGAGGAGGATGAAAGAGAGTATCAGCTGAATGTGCAGATTGTCGGCGGCAAAGAAAAAGTTGCTAGCATGCGAAAGGAGAAAAAATTTGAGCCTCCACTTGACCGCCGGCAACTTAGCGGGGCTGCTGCTGAGTTTCGCCACGACTACAAGCAAGAATGGGGAATGCTTGAGGATAGCTTTAACGGTGGCGGTATTCTCGACATGTTATTGGGAGGCACGGTCTATTTAATCAACGAAGAGGACGAAGCGGCTGAGTACGCTTACCTCCATTCAGAAGGAACTGAGCGTTACCGCAAGATGTTTAGTTCCCCCGACAAGCCAAGCCCAGGGGAAGAGGACTTGGTGGCGCTGTTCGATGATCAGATCCATGACTCACGTGCGTGGTTCATGAACCACTCGGGCCTTGGTCCTCGAGAGCCATTCACTGACTATTTCCGAATTCGCCTGGTGCATTTCGACAACGAGTCGAATAAGCAACTATCGCTGCTGGCTAAAGCCGGGCGGGTGATCGGCATCGGATTGGCGGTTGCCAGCGTAGGACTGAGTATTAAAAAGAAAGACCCCCGTATGTTGCTGGGCCTGTTCCTGCCATCCCTGGCGCGTCCTGTGCTTGCCGGCAAGGTGGGCATGCCAGATTTGCCGGAAATCAGTGCCTTCGATCCACTCACTGGTATTGCCCTGCCAATGATGAGCAACCTGGATTCGCTGCGGGCTTTCACTAAAGCACCGGGAGACCTCACTGCTAAGGTCGCGGCATTGCCGCCACTGTTGCCATTGAACGAGGCAACTGCCAACACACCTGCGTTGCAGAAAATCCTGGTGGCGCACCGGGCTCTGGAGGCTGTGGAAGCTGCGAGTGACAAGGACGCGGGAGCATTGGCCGGGATGTTGGCGAAAACTGCTAGCGATAAGGATAAGCCCGGTGGTTGGAAAGACATGCTGGCGAATCAGGTCGGCAATCTGAAATTGCCCGAGAAGAAGGTGTAGCTGTAAAGCAGTAAAGGGCGGCGCTTCTGGAGTCACCCTTTACTTGTTTTCTTGAAGGGTGCCTCAGCAGCGGAGGACCCGGCACCAGGACACGCCTTGTCACGAAGACAATGAGGCGATCGGCAAAATGGGTTTGATCCGAGAGCAAAACAACTGTACAAACAAACAGTATTTTATCGAATCACCTTCACCAGCTTCCGGAGAAAACCCATGGCCTCGCTCGCGATGAAAGTCACCCTGGAACGTATCGCCCTCTTTCAATTCACCCCGGAACACTGCATCCAGGCCCGCGCCATGCTGGGCTGGCGTCAGGAGCAGTTGTCCCAGGAGTCCGGCGTCTCGGTAGCCGCCATTCAGCGTTTCGAGGCCGGCGGCGAATTGCTCGACGTCACCCGCCTGGCCCTCGCGTTTCGCCTGGAGGCGGAAGGCCTGGTGTTCTTCCCCGGCTTCGCTCCCGGGCGCGGCATGAACATCAGGGGAGCCACACCCAACCCGATGGAACGGCCCGACTACGCCCTGATCGAGTGACCCAGGGCACTCAGAACCTCTTCCTGCAACGCCTGCACCGAACGATGAGTGGCATCGATGCGGATCACCGGGCAACTCAGGCCGGTGATCCAGCTTTCATGCCGGCGCAGGCTGCGAGTGCCTTGGCCGCCGCTGTCATAACCGGCCGCCCAGGCGAGGAAGGTCTGGGTAGCGAGGTGGCGTTCGCCGCCCTCATGGATCTGCGTACCGTAACGCTGAAACTCACGCACGCGCAGGCGTTGTAAACGGATCTCTGGCTCCAGGCGGAGAAAAACGGCATGGGTGAAAGCTGGAATCATCGGGTCGCCCCAGCCACACAGCGAGCCCGACAACACCCAGCTGTCCAGCCCGGCCACCTGTTGTTGCAGCAGCCGGATGCGCTCGTCCCGTGGCCGCCTCAGGCTGAAAGGCCGCTCACTGGGCTGCCAGAAGAAGTTGTCCGAATCGAAATGCACAATCCCCAGCCGCCGGGACAGGGCCTGCCCCAGGGTCGTGGTGCCGGAGCCGGACGCTCCGAACAGATGCAGCCGATAAGCCATCGCAAAGGTCCGTGGGCACTGAGGGAGTTTTCTAGATACTCCCCTGGCCCCGGCCCAGCAACCTGGCGCTGGCCGGGCCCGATGAAGGGTCTACAGGTCGCTGGCCGTCACCTGCTCGGCTACGGGGTCGACCTCCATCCACCAGGCATGCCCCCGTTGCGGGTGCGACAGGTTGAAGGCCTCGCCCATCTGCGGCGTGGCAATGGCAACGCTGTGTTCCCAGGCCAGGGAGAGGATGCGGTCGAACGGCTCGTACCAGGCATGCATCGACAAGTCGAAGGTGCCGTTGTGGATGGGCAGTAGCCAGCGCCCCTTGAGATCGATGTGCGCCTGCAGGGTTTGCTCCGGCTGCATGTGCACGCCCGGCCACTCGACGTTGTAGGCACCGGTTTCCATCAGGGTCAGGTCGAAGGGGCCGTAACGCTCGCCGATCCGCTTGAAGCCGTCGAAGTAACCGCTGTCGCCGCTGAAGAAAATCCGCGTGTCGCCGTCGATCATCACCCAGGACGCCCAAAGGGTGCTGTTGCCGTCGAACAGCCCACGGCCGGAGAAATGCTGCGAAGGCGTGGCGATAAAACGAATGCCATCGACTTCAGTGCCCTCCCACCAATCCAGCTGGCGCACCTTGTCGGCCGGTACGCCCCATTTCACCAGGGTATCGCCCACGCCCAGCGGGGTGAGGAAATGCCGGGTCTTGTCCGCCAGCCTGAGCACGGTCTGGTGGTCCAGGTGATCGTAGTGGTCATGGGACAGGATCACCGCTTCGATCGGCGGCAGTTCGTCCAGGCTGATGGGCGGCTGGTGGAAACGCTTCGGGCCCGCCCATTGCACCGGCGATGCGCGCTCGGCAAACACCGGGTCGGTGATCCAGAACTTGTCGTGCAACTTCAATAGCACCGTCGAATGGCCCAGGCGGTAGACGCTCCGGTTCGGCGCCGCCAACAGTTGCTCGCGGGTCAACGGCTGTACCGGGATGGCCCCGGCCGGACGGGTGTTGCGCGGTTTGTGGAACAGCATGCGCCAGAAGATACCCAGCGTCTTGCCCAGCCCGGCACGCCGGACCGGCGCGTGATTGCGGAACGCACCCTGTTCCTGCAAGGAGGTCTCGGGGCGTGGGGCGCTGTTCGCGCGGGAAGAAAGAGTGGCCATGAATCAGTGACTCCAAGGAACCCGGCAAGGCTCCGGTGATTCTCTGCGGGACGAGAAAGGCCAATGCACGCAAGCGTCAGCCGACCCTCATTTTTCTTGCCTTGAACTACACTGCACAGTGTAGTTTTTATAGATTGCGCCAAAGCCGGGACTAAGTAAACTGCCCCGGATTACCACCAACGACCGCCATCGAACCCAACTTATGACAGCTCCAAAGCGCCTGACCGACCGCAAACGCGAAGCCATCATCCAGGCGGCGATCACCGAATTCCACGCCAGCGGTTTCGATATCACCAGCATGGACAAGATCGCGGCGACGGCCGGCGTTTCCAAGCGCACGGTGTACAACCACTTCCCCAGCAAGGAGGAGTTGTTCAGCGAAATCCTGCACAAGTTATGGGCGAGTATCCGCGCACAGTCGGACATTGTTTACCAGCCAGGATTAACCCTGCGTGAACAGTTGCGGGAATTGCTGATGGCCAAGCTGCAACTGCTGGCCGACGCCAACTTCCTCAACCTGGCGCGGGTCGCCATCGCCGCCACCCTGCATTCCCCCGAACGCGCCCAGTACATGGTGGCGCGCATGGGCGAACGCGAAGAAGGCCTGATGGTGTGGATTCGCTCGGCTCAGGCGGACGGCCGGCTCAAGCCGCTGGACCCGGACTTCGCCGCCCAGCAGCTCCACGGCATGCTCAAGGCATTTGCCTTCTGGCCGCAGATCACCATGAACCAAGCCCCCCTCAAGGACGACGAACAGCAGCGCGTCGTCGAGTCCGCGCTGGACATGTTCCTGGCCTGCTATCAAGCCTGATCCTTTCGCCTCCTCGGTTGTCTCCCGCCAGTGGATCCGCCGGGCCGCTCTGCAATGGGCTTTTGCGTACGCTCGTGCCATTAAATGGCCTGTAAGGACACTGATTATTCCTTGTGGAATAAATGACAATATTCGCCGCCTCGTCCAATGAAGGACTAGGCCAATAAAAAACACCACAAAGTGTTTCAGACCCGGGCTGGCGCAAAATTCATGGATAACCAACAAGGCAAAGGGCTGTCGTTTGCCAAACGCATTTACATCCCCAGGGTGGTCGGGCTGGGGATCGGCTGTCTCAGTGTATTCGCCGGGTTGTACCCGCTGCCGCAACCGTCCTGGGTGTGGCTGTTCCTGCTGTTCAACGGGTTTGTCTGGGCGCACCTGGCGTACCTGATCTCAACCCGTACAACCTTCCCCTACCAGGCCGAACGCCGCAACCTGCTGTGCGACTCGCTGTTCGGTGGTTTCTGGGCGGCGGCCATGCAGTTCAATCCGCTGCCGACGGTGACCATCCTGGCCATGATGACCATGAACAATGTCGCGGCCGGCGGCCTGCGCCTGTTCATCCACGGTTTTCTGGCGCAACTGGGCGGGGTGCTGCTCTCCTGGCTGTTGCTCGGCCTTGCCTTCACCGGGCACACCACTCAGTGGCAGATCTATGCCTGCCTGCCCATGTTGACCCTCTACCCGATGGCGGTGGGCATGGTCTGCTATCGGCTGGCGATCAAGCTCGCCGAGCACAAGCGCACCCTCAGAGCCCTGAGCCGCACCGACAGCCTGACCGGCCTGCTCAACCACGGCGCCTGGAAAGACCTGCTGCATCTCAAGTTCCTCAAGTGCCAGCAGCAACATTGCCACGGCACTGTGGCCCTGATCGATATCGATCACTTCAAACGCATCAACGACAGCTATGGCCATGTCCTCGGTGATACCGTGCTGCACCAGTTGAGCCGGGACCTCAAGCGCAACCTGCGCCAGGACGACTTGGCCGGACGTTACGGCGGCGACGAGTTCTGCGTGATCCTGCCGGCGACCTCCCTCCAGCAGGCCGGTGAAGTGATGGAGCGGCTGCGGGAAGTCTTCAACAACTATCGCCATCCGGGCGTGCCGCAACTGCGGGTCAGCCTGAGCATCGGCCTGGCCGCCTGGCATCCGGGGCTGCGCGACGCGGCCATGTGGCTCATCGAAGCCGACCGGGCCCTATATGCGGCGAAAAATACCGGACGCAACAAAGTCGCCAGTGCCAGCCCGGCAAACGACGCGTCCTTCGCCACAGTAACCGGCGCCTGAAAAGTTGTACAAAAATGTAAAAAAACCGTCGTTTTGTACAACTTCGTTCAGCACCCACCCCAGCCGAGCCGGCATAATGCCGCCATGCGGTCATTGCAATAACAGCCGAGGCGAACACTCGCCGCCGTGCAACATAACGTCCCTAAATTAACCCGCAGGCACAGCGTCTTTATCAGGCGTTGCGCAAGGCTACGCGTCGCCTCCCAACAGGTACGGTCGTACCATTTAAGGGTTTATCTGTCAGTCATGGAATGCTGGCATTGAGCAGACAAGGCCGAGGCCCCGGGGTTCTCGGCATGCAGGCGCACACAACAGGGACTGACTCCAGGTTTTTCCCACTGAGCACCCGCCATCATGCTATTCAACCGCCATAACAAGACCATCGACGCCCTGCAGCACACCATCGCCCAGCAAGCCGGCCTGCTCGAAGCCATCGACCGTTCGATGGCGGTGATCGAGTTCGATCTGGAAGGCAGGGTCCTGCGGGCCAACGACAACTTCCTCAAGACCATGGGCTATCGGGCGGAGCAGGTCATCGGCCAGCCCCATCGCCAGTTCTGCAGCGCCGAATTCGCCCGCGGCAATGGCTATCGCGAACTCTGGGCACGCCTGAAAAACGGCCAGTTCGAGTCGGGCACCTTCGAACGCGTCAACGCCAAAGGACAACCGGTGTGGCTGGAAGCCAGCTACAACCCGATCAGGGACGCCGACGGCAAGGTCTTCAAAGTGGTCAAGTACGCCCTTGACGTCACCGAGAAAGTCCAGCAGGAAAGCGAGTCCAGGGGCAAGCTGCACGCCATCGACCGGGCCATGGCGGTGATCGAGTTCAACCTCGACGGCAGCGTCATCACCGCCAACCAGAACTTCCTCGATCGCCTCGGCTACAGCCTCGCTGAACTCAAGGGCAAGCATCACCGGACTTTCTGCCGCCCCGAGCTGGCCAACAGCAGCGCCTACCAGGACTTCTGGCGCCGCCTCAACCAGGGCGAGTTCTTCAGCGGCCAGTTCGAGCGCGTCGACAAATTCGGCCGGTCGCTGTGGCTGGAGGCCAACTACAACCCGGTGTACGACGCCGCCGGGCGTCTGTGCAAGGTGGTGAAGTTCGCCTCCGACGTCACCGCCCAGGTGGAGAAACACACCCAGGACGCCCAGAGCGCGACCCAGGCCTACCATATCTCGATGGAAACCCGGCAAGTGGCCGAACAGGGCACCGCGGTGATCCAGCAGACGGCCAGCGAGATGCGCCAGATTGCCGCCAACATCGAAGACTCCTCGACCCTGATCGCCAAGCTCGGCGAACGCTCGGAGCAGATCACCGCCATCGTCAACACCATCCGCGCCATCGCCGAACAGACCAACCTGCTGGCGCTCAACGCCGCCATCGAAGCGGCGCGTGCCGGCGAGCAGGGCCGCGGCTTTGCCGTGGTCGCCGACGAGGTCCGGCAACTGGCCGCCCGCACCAGCGGCTCGACCGCGGAAATCTCGGGGATGATCGACATGATCCAGAACGAAACCCAGCAGGCCATCAAGAGCATGGACGGCACCCGGGAACGAGCGGCCAAGGGCGTGGACCTGGCGGACCAGGCCGGCACCGTGATCCTGCAGATCCGCGACGGCGCCAGCGAGGCGGTACAGGCCGTGAGCATGTTCGCCAACGAACGCGACGCACAGTGAACCGGCAGTCCTGAAGCAACGGCCTCGGCACCAGGGAAGGCGTCGGGCAAGGGTGCAGGGCTATAGTGAGCGGCAGTCCCATCGCCCCGAGCCCGCCATGCACCCGACCCCATCCGAAGCCGCTGCCCCCGCCCCTGTCGACCACCTGCGTTTTCACCGCCCCCATGCCCACCTGGCCCCGACCTTCGGCAACGACAGCTTTGCCCTCAAGGCCGAAGCCTTCGCCCGTTTTTTCGGCACCCCGACCTTTCTCGGTGCGCAAACCCTGATCGTGCTGGTCTGGGTCGGGCTCAACCTGAGCGGCGTGACCCAGTTCGACGTCTACCCGTTCATCCTGCTCAACCTGGCCTTCAGCTTGCAATCGGCCTATGCCGCACCGCTGATTCTGCTGGCCCAGACCCGCCAGGCCGCGCGCGACAAAGCCCAGACCGAGGCCGATGCCCAGCACCGGGAAGCCATCGCTATCGCCAATAGCGAGCGTCAGTTGCAAGCCGCGCAGCACGCCGCGCAACTGCTCGAGTTGCTGGAGCAGAACACCCGCCTGACCGAGATGACCAAACAGCTGACCGAACGCATCGAGAACCTGACATCGGAAATGCACCAGCATTTTCTGCCCAAGACCCCGCCCCAGGCGTGATTCATTACGGTGCGCGCAGACGCAGGCTCAATTCGTCGAACAGCGTCACCACTGCGCGCAGCGCCCGGCAGTCGGCGCGGGTCAGCAACCAGAGCGCGGTGTCGCAGCCCGGCAGCGGCTCGCTCATGGGTTGCAGGTCGGTGCTCTGATCGAGGAGAAAATCCGGCAGCACCGCCACGCCCAACCCGGCCTTCGCCAGTTCGCTGACCGCCAGCATGCTGTTGCAGCGATACCCCGGCACCACGCCCGGCAATGCCTGGCGGCGCCAGGCCACAGTGGCGTGGTCCGGGAGGAAATCGTCCGGGGCGATCCAGGTCAGCTCGGCCAGCTCCGTCGACGCCGCCGCCCGCAGATAGGCCGGGCTGGCACAGACCCGGTAGGACACCGCGCGCAACTGCCGGCCCACCAGATGCTCGGGCGGCGTGCAGGTCAGGCGCAGGGCCAGGTCGGCATCGCGCCGGCTGAGGTTGGCGAAATCGTTGGAGGTGCTCAGTTCCAGGGCCAATGCCGGGTAGCGCGGCATGAACTGCGCCAGCGCCGGCAACAGCAGGCCCTGCAACACCGAGTCGGAGCAGGTCAGGCGCACCGTGCCGCTGACCACCGCGCCGCCCTGCTCCACCCCGACCCGCGCGGCTTCCAGGGCCTGCTCGGCGCGTTCGGCCTGCTCGGCCAGGGTCCGCGCCAGGCCGGTGGGCAGATAGCCGGCGCGGCTCTTGTCGAACAGTTGCTGGCCCAGCGCGGCCTCCAGGCGACGCACCGCCCGGAACACCGTGGACACATCCACCTTCAGCAACGCCGCCGCGCGAGCCAGGGAGCCGCCGCGCACCAGGGCGAGGATCAGCGACAGGTCGGGGTAGTCGAGTCGATAGTGCACAGCTGCATTGTTCAATTGGATAAACGCCAATATCGAGTGCGTGAACGCCAATCTATAGTGGCCTCCAGCAATCGACAAGCGCTGCTCAAACCGGGAGAAATCCATGCCGCATCTCGCACCCTCGCCTACCCTGCAGATCGCCCTGGTGGGCGACTACGACCCTCAGGTCACCGCGCACCAGGCCATTCCCCGGGCCCTGGAGCTGGCCGCCGCGGAAACCGGCCTCAAGGTGCGCTACCACTGGCTGGCCACCGACAGCCTGAGCAGCGACGCCCCCCTGCAAAACGTCGACGGCATCTGGTGCGTGCCCGCCAGCCCCTACCGCTCCACGGATGGCGCTTTGCGCGCGATCCGCTTCGCCCGCGAACGGCAGCGGCCCTTTCTTGGCACCTGCGGCGGCTTTCAGCACGCGCTGCTGGAATACGCGCGCAACGTGCTGGGCTGGACCGACGCCGAGCACGGCGAAACCCATCCCGAGGTCGAGCACGCACTGATCACGCCACTGGCTTGCTCGCTGGTGGAAACCACCGACAGCATTCAGCTGTGCGCCGGCAGCCGCATCGCCCAAGCCTATGGCGAGAGCCAGATCAGCGAGGGCTACCGTTGCCTCTATGGGGTCAATCCGCAGTTCGCGGCGCAGTTGCTCGAACATGACCTGCGCCCCGGCGGCTACGACTCGGCCGGCGACCTGCGGGCGGTGGAACTGCGCAACCAGCGATTTTTCGTCGCCACCCTGTTCCAGCCGGAGCGGGCAGCGCTCAAGGGTATCGTCCCGCCCCTGGTCAGCGCCCTGCTCGCCGCGTGCCTGGAGCGGCAGCCATGATCGCCGGTACGCCCGAAGCCCCCTATTACGCGGTGATTTTCAGCGCCCAGCGCCGCGAACCGGACCCGGCATACGAGCAGACCGCTGAGCGCATGGTCGAACTGGCGCGACAGCAACCGGGGTTTCTCGGCATGGAGTTCGCGCGTAACGAGGAAGGGTTCGGCATCACTGTGTCCTACTGGCGCGACCAGGATTCGATCCTCGCCTGGAAGCAGCACGCCGAACACCGCTGCGCCCGCGAGCGGGGCCGCAGCGACTGGTACGCGGCCTGCCACACGCGGGTGTGCAAGGTCGAGCGGGCCTATCTGTTCGAGCGCTGACCGCCTCGGCGCCAGCCGGGCCAGCGCGCCTCCCGGTTATTGCGTAACCGGCAGCAGACTGCGCACCGCCGAGATTTCCGGCAGGTCGGTGCGGCGCATATACACACGCAAGGGTTCGCTGATGTTGATGCGGTCGTCGATGTTCTGCTCCAGCAACAGCTGGATCAACTCGCGCTTGAGCACCATGACCTGGCCCTCGGCGCTGGCCCAGACGAATTCGCAGGCGGGCGTGATGGCGTCGTCGGCGACGTCCATGCCGAAGGAGTCTTCGCTGAAGCGCACGATGTGCCGGCCGCTCTTGCGGTTGAAACCGACAAAGCCCTTGAGCTGGTCGGCGGCCTGGCAGATGAGTTCGGATGTGATGCGCATGGTAAACCTCACTAAGAATCCCGAAGGACAGGTGATCGATGGTTTACACGCCGGGCAAGAATGGATGTTCTCGAGGGTTTCCCTCTGGCGGGGAAACTTCAGGGCGCAAGCCTACTGCAAAGCGCTCCACAAAAGCGTCGGAAAATTTGCCGCATGGGCAGATTTATGTCGGTTTCTCGATAGCACAACGGCCCTTCAGTTGTTAAAAGGTAGTCCTTTGAAAACCGCCCTCCACGAAAGGACCTCGACCATGCCTGCCACCTCCACCAAAAACGCCCTGCTGCTGAGCCTGATGCTTGGCCTGGGCCAGGCACAGGCCGCCACCCCCAGCACCACCGCACTGGCCATCAGCCAGGGCATTCCCCACCCCGCGGTGATCGCGCACCGGGGCGCTTCCTTCGATGCTCCGGAATCCACCGCTGCCGCCTACAAGCTGGCCCGCGACCTGGGCGCCGACTACCTGGAAATGGACTTGCAGCGCAGCAAGGACGGCGTGCTGTTCGCCCTGCACGACAACAACCTGCAACGCACCACCGACGTCGCCACCAAGTTCCCCGAGCGCAAGGACAGCCCGGCCAATGCCTTCACCATGGCCGAGCTGAAAACCCTCGACGCCGGCAGCTGGTTCAACCAGGCCTACCCCGAGCGTGCCCGTCCCGCCTACGCCGGCCTGAAGATCCTGACCCTCGACGAAATCATCGACATCGCCCAGAGCAGCCCGCAGCACAAGCCCGGCCTGTACATCGAGACCAAGGAGCCCAAGCAGTTCCCCGGCATCGAGCGCGACCTCAAGGAAAAACTCCAGGACCGCGGCTGGCTGAGCCCGGCCGGTTCCAAGCTGGCGAAAAGCGAACTGGCGGTAGGCCAGGGCAAAGGCAAGGTGGTGTTGCAGACTTTCGAGAAGAGCAGCCTGGAACTGCTGCAGAAAGAAATGCCGAAAGTGCCGAAGATCCTCCTGCTGTGGGTCGGTGAAGGCAGCATCGAGCCCAAGTCCAAGGTGACCTTCGCCGAGAGCGGCGAGAAAACCAAGGCCGCCTACTACGCCAAGCAAGAACCCAAGGACGAAGCCGAATTCAAGCAATGGGTCGACTACGCCAAGGCCCAGGGCGCTATCGGTACCGGCCCTTCGGCGCTGCTGACGGAACTGGGCGACCAGAGCTATTCGGACCTGGTCAAGCCATGGATGAACACCTACACCCACGACCAGGGCCTGCTGGTGCACGTGTACACCATCGACGAACCGGTGGACTTCAAGAAGGTGCTGGACGCCGGTGTCGACGGCATCTTCACCAACCGCGCCTCGGAGCTGCTCAAGTACGTCAAGCGTCCGGCCAGCGGCAGCGTGACCCAACTGCTCGAGGCCAACGGCTACTGAGCCCGCCGCCGTGCGCACGCCCGAGTGGACAGGCCAGCTGTGGCTCGGGCGCGACTACGGACTGATCCAGGGTGAGCTGGGGCGCACCGCGCCCCATGCCCACTATGCCCATCAACTGATCCTCGCCCCCGATGCACCGGTCACCGTCCAGCTCGACGGCCAGCCTTGCACCGCTCGACACCTGTTCATCCCTGCCCTGCAATGCCATGCCATCCTCGATGCGCCCGGGCCCCTGTTCACCCTCTACGCCGAACCGCTGACGATTGACGCCCAGGCCCTGCAACACAGCCTGCTGGGTGCCGAACTGACACTGCCGGCACTGACCGAAGCGATGCAGCATTGCCCGCGCAGAATCTTGCAGGACCGGCGGCTCGAAAAAGCCCTGGCGGCCCTCGACAGGCAATTGACCGGCAAGGTCTCGGCCAGCGCCCTGGCGGCCCATGCGCACCTGTCCCTGAGCCAGCTCGAACGGCTGTTCAGTGGCCAGCTCGGGTTGCCGGTACGGCGCCTGGTGCTGTGGCGACGCCTGCGCCTGGCGATAGGTCTGGTGCTGGCGGGACAGGCCATCACCGAGGCTGCCCATGGCGCCGGCTTCGCCGATTCCGCGCACTTCTCCCGCACCCTGAAATCCCTGTTCGGCGTCACCGCGCGCCAGGCCCTGCAACACATCGAGCTGCACCTGCTGGACTGACTCAACGCCGCAACGGCGAGGGCACCGGCGGCTCCTCGTGCAAGGTCTGCGCCCTGAACGGAGCCAGCAGCTGGCGCCCGTACGTGCGTGGATAATCCGGCTGGCTGCCGATGCCCAGGTCGTCTTGGCGAATCGGATAGGCCGAGGAGTAAAACGCCGTGCCCAGCAACCAGTCCCAGACATTCAAGAACAGACCGAAATTCACATTGCCGGCGGTGCCGTACTTCATGTGGTGAAAGCGGTGCATCGGCGCCCAGGCAAACACCCAGCCCAGAGGGCCGGGGCGCATGTCGACATTGGAGTGCTGCAACAGCAACTGGATGGCGATGGCGAACGCCAACAGCTGCGCTACCGGCAACGGGATCCCCAAAAACAGCAGCGGCAACAGCCCGGCACCGGCTTCCAGCAGTTGATGCAGCGGGTGTTTCATCAAGCCGTTGAAGCCATACAGGCGCTGCACGCTGTGATGCACCGCGTGCAGGCGCCACAGCCAGGACAGCCGGTGACTGCAATAATGCGCCAGGGTCAGGCCACAGTCGGCGATGACAATCGCCAGCGCCAACTGCGCCCACAGCGACCAGCCGCGCGGCCACAGGCCCTCGAACGCCAGCAGGCTCACCAGCCCCGGCAACAGCAGCAACCCCAGGGCGTTCAGGCCTTCATTGACCAGCGCGTGCAACACGTCGCGCAGACGATCCTGCTGCGGGCGGTTCCAGCCCACCTCATAGGGCAACCACCACTCCGCGAGAAAGGACACCCCGAGCGCCCCGGCGAACACCAGCAGCAACCAGGTCGGGGCCAGGCCCGGCGTGCCGATCACCCACACTCCAGCGCCGATGAAGCCGGCAAAGAACGCCGGACCGTACAAGCCTTTGATCATTGGTTTCATCACTGCCTCTCCTGTTCGAGAGCACAGCTTGAAATACCCGAGGGCCGCTGGAATTGAACAAACGGCGCAACGCTGGCGCCGAATTAAGGGTGAATTAAGTTGCGCCGGTTAATCTGGCGCCACTCGAACGAATCACCCCAAGGAAAGAAGCAATGAAAACGTTGACCGCCCTGTTCGCCGCTACCGCCCTGACCCTGACCGCTGGCCTGGCCCAGGCCGACGTGCGCCCGGACCTGATCCCGGGCCTGCTCAAAGCCGGCACCATCATGGACCTGGAAAAACTCAACCAGGCGGCACTGGCCCAACACCCAGGCACCACCGCCGCCCACATCACCGACACCGAACTGGAACAGACCGCCACTGGCGCCTACGTCTACCAGGTGGAACTGCGTGATGCCAAGGGCGTCGAGTGGGACGTCGACCTGGATGCCAAGACCGGCCAGGTGCTGAGCAACAAGCAGGACAAGTAACGCTTCACCCAAGAAGCCCGCCATAAAAAAGCCGCGTGTCCGAAAGGCCACGCGGCTTGTTCATGCCTCGCGCATCAGGCACTCAGGCGTGCCGTCACCTCGCTCAGCTGCCCCGACAGGCCATGCAGGTTCTGGCTGGCGCTCTCGGTGCGCTGCACGTTGTCCAGGTTGGTGCTGGCGATGGTGGTGATCTCGGTCAGGTTGCGCGAGATGTCTTCGGCCACCGAGGTCTGCTCTTCCGCCGCCGTGGCGATCTGCCGGTTCATGTCGCGGATCGCTTCCACCGCTTCGGTGATCCGTTCCAGCATGGCGCCGGCCTGGGTCACCTGCTCGACACTCTCGTCGCTGCGTGCCTGGCCGCTCTCGATCGCGTGGGCGGCGTCCAGCGCCCCGGTCTGCACGGTCTGGATGATCTGGTTGATCTCGATGATCGACGCCGCGGTACGCTGCGCCAGGCTGCGCACCTCGTCGGCGACCACGGCAAAACCCCGCCCGGCCTCGCCAGCCCGCGCCGCCTCGATGGCGGCGTTGAGCGCCAGCAGGTTGGTCTGCTCGGCGATCCCGCGGATCACTTCCAGCACCTTGCCGATGCGCCCGCTGTCAGCTTCCAGGCGGCGGATCACTTCGGCGGTGTTGGCGATTTCGCCACGCATCTGGGTGATGGTATAGATGGTGCCCTGCATCACCTGTTCGCCCTGCTGGGCCGACTGGTCGGCATCGTCGGCGGCCCGCGCCGCATCCGCCGCGTGACGCGCCACTTCCTGGGCGGTGGCGGACATTTCGTTCATCGCCGTGGCGACCTGGTCGGTGCGCTCGAACTGCTCGTTGGTGCCCCGGGACATCAGGGTGGCGATGGCATTCAGCTCGCCGCTGGCGCTGTCCAGGTCAGAGGAACTGCGTTGCAGGCGGCTGAAAGTCTCGGCGAGAAAATCCCGCAAGGTATTGGCGGCGACCGCCAGCTTGCCCAGCTCGTCCTGGCGCGTACTGGCCACGCGCTCGGCGATCCGCCCACGGCTGAGTTGCGCCACGTAGTCGATCAACTGGCGGATCGGTTCCACCAGGCTGCGGTTGACCAGCCACAGGCTCAGCAGACCGATCAGCACACCCGAAGTCAGCATCACCAGCAGGCCGACCCATACCGTGCGCTGCGCGGCGGCGCTGATGGCGTTCGACTGCTCGCTGCCCTGCTTGCGCAGCTCGCTCACCAGTTCGCTCATCTGCTCGCTGGCCGCGCGGTCCACGCCCTTGACCGCGGCATCGCCGGCGGCCGGATCGGCACCGGCGGCGACAAAGGCATCGCGGCCTTTCTGGTAAGCCGCGCCCAACAACCGGTGTTCTTCACGCAGGCGTTCGATACGGCCCTTGAGCGTTGCGTCGATGTCGGGCTGGGCCGCCAACTGGCCAAGAATGCCCTGCACCTCGCGCTGGCGATCCTCGAACTGCTGCCAGTATTTGTTCAGCTCGGCGCTCTGCTTGCCCCGCAGCAACACGTTCTTCCATTCCTGCACCTGAACCTTGAATTGCAGGTTGGCTTCATCGATCAGTTGCGAGGTGCGCAACGGCCCCTCGAGCAGGTCGCGATAACCTTGCACGCCATTGGACAGGAAGTGAAAACACGCCAGCGCGATCAACAGCATCGCCAGCAGACTGCCACTCAACAAAGCCAGGACTTGCGCTCTCAGGGATTTTTGCAGGGACATCAAATGAGATCTCTCAACAGGGATAAGGCACGCCCAAGGCGGGCATGCGTAGCTTGCTGACATCCCTGTCAGGCGAACCGGGGCAGCCGATCGCACAGTCGTCGTATGCGTGATCGGCCTGACAGAGGCTTTCTTGAGGGCCTCCGACAGCCGGTTATAACCGCGCAATATTGCACTTCAAACTGTCACAAAATCGTCATGGTGCCTTGCGATGATCCGGCTCAAGTGAACCTGTAATACCGCCTACAGGCACCCCTCCTGCGAGCCTCCATGAACCACAGCCTCGACCATGCCCACCGCGACTCCGATCTGTTCGGCCTGCTCTATGGCTTTGCGTTCCGCCCGGGCGAACGGGGGCGCGAGCTGGACTCGGCCAAGGCCCTGCAAGCCCTGCAACGGCCGGACGAGGGCGAGGAGTTTCTCTGGCTGCACCTGAACCTGGCGCATGCCGCCTGCGAACGCTGGATGCAGACCCACCTGGCGCTGCCGGAAGAGTTCTTCGAGGCGCTGCACGAAGGCTCGCGCTCGACCCGCATCGAGCACGTGGACTCGGCCTTGCTGGCCGTGGTCAACGATGTGGTGTTCAACTTCGGCAACATGGTCTCCTCGGACATTTCCACCCTGTGGGTCTGCGCCCGCAGCCGGCTGATCGTCAGCGCGCGCCTGCAGCCGCTGCATTCGGTGGACAAGCTGCGCTCCTCGGTCAAGGCCGGCGAACGTTTCCGCTCGCCCCTGGAACTGCTGGTGCACCTGCTGCGCGACCAGGGTGAAGTGCTGACCCAGATCGTGCGCAAGACCAGCCTCAACGTCGACCAGATCGAAGACCAGTTGCTGGCGGCGCGGATCTCCACCAACCGCGCGGAACTGGGGGCCATGCGCCGGGTGCTGGTGCGCCTGCAACGCCTGCTGGCGCTGGAGCCGGGCTCGCTGCTGCGGCTGCTCAACCGTCCGCCGCAATGGCTGCAGAAGGAGGACGTCAAGGAACTGCGCAAGTCCACCGAGGAGTTCGCCCTGATCATCAACGACCTCACCGCCCTGGGCGAGCGGATCAAGCTGCTGCAGGAAGAGATCGCCGCCAATATCAACGAGCAGACCAACCGCACCCTGTTCACCCTGACCATGGTCACGGTGCTGGCGCTGCCGATCAACATCATCGCCGGCTTCTTCGGCATGAACGTCGGCGGCATTCCCTTCTCCAACGACGCCGAAGGCTTCTGGATCCTCGTTGCCCTGGTCGCCACCTTCACCGCCATCGCCGGCCGCTGGGCATTTCGCAAGCGCCAGGATTACTGACCCCGACACACAGCAGTTCCTACAGAAAAGGGGCCGATTCTTGACCAGCGGCTCAAGGATTTACCGAAACACTGACCTGAGGCAGTTTCTATGTAACATTCGGCAACGATCATGGGCGACACTCCTTTCTCCCACAGGATTGTCCGGTAATGGCCACCCCGTCCCTGACCGCCTCCCCTTCTCCCGCCCTTGAAGCCAGGCCGCAGCTGGATAAGAAAACCAGCCCCTTCACCCTGGTGGTGTTCTTCGCGGTCCTCGCCATGGGCCTGCTGTTCACCGCCTACAGCCTGCTGCAGGACGTGCATGAGCTGGGCACCACGGTCACCACCTGGACCCCGTTCCTGCTGCTCGGCGTGGCACTGCTGATCGCCCTGGGCTTCGAGTTCGTCAACGGCTTCCACGACACCGCCAACGCCGTGGCCACGGTGATCTACACCCACTCGCTGCCGCCGCATTTCGCGGTGGTCTGGTCGGGCCTGTTCAATTTCCTCGGCGTGCTGCTGTCCAGCGGCGCGGTGGCTTTCGGCATCATCGCCCTGCTGCCGGTGGAGCTGATCCTGCAGGTCGGCTCCTCGGCGGGCTTCGCGATGATCTTCGCCCTGCTGATCGCCGCCATCCTGTGGAACCTCGGCACCTGGTGGCTGGGCCTGCCGGCTTCGTCGTCCCACACCCTGATCGGCTCGATCATCGGTGTCGGCGTGGCCAACGCCCTGATGCACGGCCGGGACGGTACCAGCGGTGTGGACTGGAGCCAGGCCACCAAGGTCGGCTACGCCCTGCTGTTCTCGCCGCTGATCGGTTTCGTCTTTGCCGCCCTGCTGCTCCTGGCCCTGCGCCTGTTCGTGAAGAACCGCGCGCTGTACAAGGCGCCCAAGGGCAACACCCCGCCGCCCTGGTGGATTCGCGGCATGCTGATCGCCACCTGCACCGGCGTGTCCTTCGCCCACGGCTCCAACGACGGCCAGAAAGGCATGGGCCTGATCATGCTGATCCTGGTGGGCACCCTGCCCATGGCCTATGCGCTGAACCGCACCATGCCGGCCGACCAGGCCCTGCAATTCGCCGCGGTGGCAGAGGTGACCCAGCAGGCCCTGGTGAAAAGCGCCCCGCAATCCGCCCCGGCCGATCCGCGGGCGGTGCTGTCCGACTATGTGCGCAGCAAGGAAGCCACGCCGCAGCTGATCCCGGCCCTGGCCGCCCTGACCGGGCATATCGGTGACGAAGTGAAGGGTTACGGCTCCCTGGCCAAGGTGCCGGCCGAAGCCATGGGCAACGTGCGCAACGACATGTACCTGAGCAGCGAAACCATTCGCCTGATGGACAAGCACAAGGTCGGCGACTTCGACCCGGATACCCAGGGCAAGCTGCAACTGTTCAAGCAGCAGATCGACAACGCCACGCGCTTCATCCCGCTATGGGTGAAGATCGCCGTGGCCATCGCCCTGGGGCTGGGCACCATGGTCGGCTGGAAACGCATTGTGGTCACCGTCGGCGAAAAGATCGGCAAGACCCACCTGACCTATGCCCAGGGCGCCTCGGCGGAAACCGTGGCCATGCTGACCATCGGCGCCGCCGACCTGTTCGGCCTGCCGGTGTCCACCACTCACGTATTGTCCTCGGGTGTGGCCGGGACCATGGTCGCCAATGGCGGCGGCCTGCAGATGCAGACCATCCGCAACCTGCTGATGGCCTGGGTGCTGACGCTGCCGGCGGCGATCCTGCTGTCCGGCAGCCTGTACTGGCTGTTCACCCAGCTGTTCTGAGTGCAGCTCTGTAGGAACGAAGCTTCGCCCTCTGTAGCCGCTGCCGCGGGCTGCGCACGACCACGCAGCGGGCGCCGTTCTTGAGATCGCAGGAGGTCCTGCGGACCTTGCGCAACCTTCGGCAGCGGCTACACAGACTCCGGCAGGCTTGCGCGCATGCGGCTCGACAGGGCGGCCTGCAAGGCAAACGCCAGCACCCCGGTCAGCGGCGCGGAAAAGCTCGCCAGCCCGCCGCCCGCCCACATCAGCGCCAGGCCCAGCGCGGTGCCGCCGAACCAGGCACCCAGCCCCGCCGCGTTGAACGCCGCCACGCGCTCGATGGCCGCCACCTCGCTGCGCCCAAACAAAATCTGCGCCAGCGCCACGCCGACCCAGGCGACGACGAAGATCCCCTGGTAGGCCAGGGCCTTGAGCAGATAAGCGAAAACATCCGCCAGCATCAGTCCATAGACGATGATCCCCACCGCCACGGCCCACGCCAGGTAGGAACCGCGCACGCCGAAACGGCCGAAGAACGCCTGCATGTTCAGGGTCGCCAGGTAATAGTTGGCGGTGTTGATCCGGGTCTGCGTGGCCCAGACGAACAACAGCCCCCACAGCCCCATCAACTGCAGGATCGCCATCACCACCGACACTTCGTTGAGCGCGCCTGCGTGGGGAATGCTGCTGACCAGGTAGATGCCCGCCGCGCCGTTGAGCAGGAAGGTCACCGCGTAGAACGGCATGCCGAAGTTCCAGCGGCCATGGTAGGCGGCGTCCTCGGGTTTGCCGAAGCGCGCGTAGTCGAAGGTGAACAGCATCAGGATCCACACCCCCATGTACGCCACGAAGCAGTCCCACCAGCCCGAGGCCACCGGGTTCGCCGGGCCGAAGTCCAGCCATTGCGGCTGGTAGCCGTAACGCGCGATCGACAGCCCCACCGCCAGCAGCAAGCCGCCCAGGTACAGCGGCAACAGCACGCCGTTGAGCTTGTCCAGCCAGTGCTGCACGCTGCCCAGGATCAGCGGCACGCTGTACAGCACCACCAGCAGCGCGGCCAGCGGATACGCCAGTTGCGGATACAGGTGATTGAGCGCCACGGCGATCACCGAGCCTTCGAATACCGCGTAGTAGATCGCCGTGGAGAAGAAGATCAGCGTCGCCAGGCAGGCGCCGCTGCTGCCGAATAGCAGCCGCGAAAACAGCGCCACCGACAAGCCGCTGCGCATGGCGAAACGGCTGAGCACGCTGTTGACCAAGCCATAACAGAACACTGACAGCAGCATGCCGAGCAGCGCGTTGCGAGTGCCGTAGGACAGCGCCAGCGACGCGCCGACCACGATGTAGAACATGGCGCTGCACACGGCCCACCAGGCCATGGTCAGCGACAGCTTGCCCATGCGCGCGTCCGCGGCGACAGGCAGATGGGCCGGGTCCTGCCCGGGTTGTTTCGCTTGCGATAAAGCAGCCATATGCGTGAACTCCAGAACCGGTCGAAGGTTGTGGCGCGGGCAGCCGCCACCGCACCGGAGCGCGGTGGCAACAAACCTCTTGGCAGTGACCCGCGCCAGGCGGCGGGCAGAATCAGGAAGGGAACAGCTTGCTCAGGCAGCCGAGCTTTTTCTTGTAGGAGCGCCGAGCCTCCAGCGCTTCTTCCAGGGTCACCGCGACGAAGCGGGCCTTCTGGTTGGGTTGCATCTGGCCGATCAGGTCGAGGTCGGCGCTGATCACCGTGCCGATCATCGCGTAGCCGCCGCCGGATACCGCATCGCGGTGCAGCACGATGGGCTCGAGCCCGGCCGGCACCTGGATCGAACCGATGGGGTAACAGCTGTCGACGATGTTCGACGGATCGGAGCCGGCGCCGAACGGCTGCTCCCGCGGCTGGAAGCCCAGGGCGCTGCCGCCCTTGAAGCGGTAGCCGATGCGGTCGGCTTCGGAACCCACGGTCCAGGGTTCGGCAAAAAAACTGGCCTTGGCCGCGTCGGTCAGACGCTCGTAGTACAGGCCCGGGACCACCCGCAGGCTGATCTCGCCGCCCAGGGCCTGGCGCAGGGCCATGGGCAGGCTCGCCCCCGGCCGGCCCTTGCCGCTGGCGGCGCCCACCGGCAATTCGTCCCCCGCCGCCAGCCGCCGACCGTGGAAACCGCCGAGGCCGCCCAGGGCGTAGGTCGAGCGACTGCCCAATACCAACGGCACATCGATGCCGCCGGCCACCGCCAGGTAGGCCCGAGCGCCGGCCCTGGGAAAGTCGAAGCGCAACACTTGCCCGGCCTTGACCGCGAAGGCGGTGTCCAGGTGCATGTCCACGCCATCGACCTTGGGCGTCATGTGCGCGCCGCACACCGCCACCAGCGCATCGCAAGCGAATTCCAGCTCCGGGCCGAGCAGCGTGCATTCCAGCGCCGCCGCACCGGCCGGGTTGCCCACCAGCTGGTTGGCGGCGCTCAGGGCGTACTGATCCAGGGCCCCGGACGGCGGGATGCCCAGGTGGTAGTAACCTTCGCGGCCCAGGTCCTGCACCGAGGTGGCCAGGCCAGGTTTGATGACCTTGATCATGCCAGCACCTCCTGCAACGACTTGGGATAACCGACCGGGTCGGCAAGAAACGCATCCAGGGAGAACGCCACCTCGCGGATACGCAGGTCGAAGCGCCCGGCTTCCACTTCAGCCACCGCGCGGTCGTAAGCCTCGCGGTCGATGGGCTTGAACTGCACGATGTCGCCCGGGCGGAAGAACACCATATGCTGCTTGAGGTAGGCCAGTTGCTGCTGCGGATCGTAGATCGGCGCCGGGGTGACGCCGAACATCTGGTAGCCGCCGGCGCCGCGCACCGAGTAGATGCAGCCGAAGCAGCCGCCGTGGCCGAGGGTCAACTTCGGCGTGTCGGTGCGCGGGCGCAGGTACTTGGGCACCTGCAACTGGCGTTCGCGCTCGACCATCTGGAACATGAACGGCAAGCCGGCGACGAACCCCACCATCGACACGAACCAGGGCGCGCCGCTGTGGGCGGCGATGAACGCCTCGACATCCGCCAGGCCGTTGATCCGCGCCGCGTACTCCAGGTCAGTGGCGTCGGGGTCCTGGTGGCGGTCGCGAAAACGCATCAGGGTTTCATGGGTCCAGGGGTCGTTGTACAGCACCGGAATCTCGATGATCCGGGTGTGCAGCCGGCGCTCGGCCACCGCCTCGGCCTCGGCGCCGCGCACGGCGTCGAGCAGCGCCTGGGGGGCAATGCGGTCGGGGTCGAAACGGATCTGGAACGAGGCGTTGGCCAGGCACACGTCGAGTACGCCGTCGAGTTCCAGGCGCTCCACGGCGCGGGTCACCGCCATGCCCTTGAAGAAGGCCTCCAGGGACATGCTGTCGCTGACTTCGGCGAACAGGTGCTCGTCGGCGCCGAAGCTGTAGCGGATCGCGGTATTCATGCGGCACCTCCCATATGGCGCGCGGCCAGCCAGGTTTCCAGGGTACCGGTATGGAAGTCGGCGTGATGCAGCCAGGGTTCGGCGAGCAACTCCCGATGCAGGCCCAGGGTGCTGGCCATGCCGGTCAGGGTACTGTGCTCCAGGGCGATCCGCGCCCGAGCCAGGGCCTCACCGCGGTCGCGGCCGTGGACGATCAGTTTGGCCAGCAGCGAGTCATAGTACGGCGGCACGCGGTAGCCGGGGTACAGATGGCTGTCGACCCGCACCCCCTCCTCCTGCGGCCAGAGCAATTCTTGCACCACGCCGGGGCTGGGGAAGAAATCCCGTGCCGGGTCCTCGGCGTTGATGCGCATCTGCAAGGCCGCGCCATTGAGGCGGATATCGCTTTGTCGCAGGCCCAGCGGCTCGCCGCCGGCAATGCGCAACTGGGCCTGGACCAGATCGATCCCGGTCACCCGTTCGCTGACCGGATGCTCGACCTGGATCCGCGTATTCATCTCGATGAAAAAGAACTCGCCGCTGGCCTCGTCGTACAGGTATTCCAGGGTGCCGGCGCCCTTGTAGCCGAGGGCTTCGCTCAGGCGTACCGCGCTGGCGCACAGGGTTTCCCGTTGCAGGCCGTTGAGGGCCGGCGACGGCGCTTCC
Organism: Pseudomonas sp. NPDC089530; assembly: GCF_050280705.1. NCBI lineage: Bacteria > Pseudomonadati > Pseudomonadota > Gammaproteobacteria > Pseudomonadales > Pseudomonadaceae > Pseudomonas > Pseudomonas sp. NPDC089530. The sequence continues at coordinate 26,266 of NZ_JBNNVU010000012.1, forward strand.
TCGAAGATCTTCTGCCGCCGCCGTTGCAACGAGCATTCGCGCTCGAACAGATGCACCGCGCGCACGCCGTCGCCCAAGACCTGCACCTCGATATGCCGAGCCTTGCCGATAAAGCGTTCCAGGTACAACGCGCCGTTACCGAAGGCGGCCTGCGCCTCGCGCTGCGCCCGGGGGAATTCCTCGGCCAGTTGCGCGGCGTTTTCCGCCAGGCGGATCCCGCGCCCGCCACCACCGGCCGAAGCCTTGACCAGCAGCGGAAAGCCCACGTTCCGAGCGGCTTGCAGGGCTGCATCGAGGTCGAACAGTTCGCCGGGCGAACCCGGTACCACCGGCACGCCCGCGGCCTGAGCGGTGCGCCGGGCTTCGGCCTTGTCGCCCATGCGCCGGATCGTCTCCGGGCTCGGGCCGACAAAGATCGCCCCCGCCGCCGCGACCGCTTCGGCGAACTCGGCATTCTCCGAGAGAAAACCGTAGCCGGGATGCACCGCGTCGGCGCCGCTGGCGCGCAAGGCGCCGAGCAAGGCCTGGACATTCAGATAGCTCTGGTCGGCGCGGGCCGGGCCGAGCACCTGCACCTCGTCGGCCAGGCGCGCGGCCATGGAGTCGACGTCCGCTTCGCTGCACGCGGCCACGGTGGGAATGCCCAGCGCCTGGGCCGCACGGATGATCCGCACGGCGATTTCGCCGCGGTTGGCAACCAGCAGTTTATGGATGGATCGAGTCATGGGTCGGCCCTCACTGATCGTCGAGCGTGGCAACGACCTGACCCGGCTCCAGCGGGTCGCCGTCCTGCACTGCGAAGGCCGTAACGCGACCGGCCGTCCCGGCGGTCAATTCGGAAAACTGCTTCATGACCTCGATCAGGCCAATGACGGTGTCGGCGTCAACGCGCTCGCCCACCTCGACGAAGGGCGCCGACTCGGGCGTGGCCTTGCGATAGAAAGTGCCCGGCAAGGGGCTGATAACGGAGTGTTCGGCCATGTCTGTTCCTCTTGGAATAGTTGTAGAAAGGCAGGCAAAAAAGTTGGGCGAACCCCGGCGTCTGTGCGCCCGGTGTCGCGGCTCGACTCAACGTGGGGGACGCACCTCGATCCCGGCTCGATCCAGGGCGGCGCGGGTGGCCTCCACCAGATCCAGCGCGCCGGGGGTATCGCTGTGCAGGCAGATGGAGTCGAACTCGATCTTCAGGTCCTCGCCCTCCACCGTACGCACCACGCCTTGCTGGCAAGCGCGGAGCACGCGGGCGGCGACCGTGGCCGGGTCGAGGGCCCGGACATTGCGGGTGAAGACGATGGAGCCGCTCAGGTCGTATTCGCGATCGGCGTAGAACTCGCGCACCACCGGTTGGCCCAGCTCCCTGGCCACCCGCCAGATCACCGAGCCGGGCATGCAATACAGCAGCAACTCGGGTTCCAGCTTGCGCAGGTTTTCCACCAGCAGCCGGGCGGCTTCTTCGTCTCGCGCCAGGTGCATGTAGAGCGCGCCGTGCGGCTTGACGTGCTGTAGCGCCACGCCCTGGACCCGGGCCAGTTCGCGCAGGGCACCGAGCTGATAGAGCATGTCGTCCACCAGCTCCTGGGCCGAGGCATTGATGTGCCGGCGACCGAAGCCCACCAGGTCGCGGAACCCCGGGTGGGCACCGACGGCCACGCCCAGGCGCTTGGCCTGTTCGACGGTACGGCGCATGGTGCCGGGGTCGCCGGCATGAAAGCCGGTGGCGACGTTGGCCGAGCTGATGAAGCCCATCAGCTCGTTGTCGACACCATCGCCGATGGTCCAGGGACCGAAGCTTTCGCCCATGTCCGAATTGAAATCCACTGCCTGCATTACGGTCGCTCCAACGTCTCGTGACTTCGTGCAGTGGAAATTAAGGCCGCCCTTGACCCCTTGGGAAGATCTATTATCAGATAGACCATCTTCTGAAAAACAGATACATACTTTCCCCTTTCCCCGTAGGAGCGAGGCTTGCCCGCGATAAGGCCACGACAGGCGCCATCGCATCGGGCCCGGCAGCGCGGCCACAGACGCCATCGCGGGCAAGCCTCGCTCCTACACAGTCCGACAGGAATTCGCGATGTCCCTCACCCTGCGCCAGGTCCGCTACTTCGTCGCCACCGCCGAGATCGGACAGATTTCCCAAGCGGCGATCCACCTGAATATCTCCCAGTCGGCGGTGACCACCGCGATCAAGGAACTGGAAGCGATGCTCGGCGTACAGCTGTTCCTGCGCTCGGCCCAGGGCATGAACCTGACCGACGCCGGGCGGCATTTCCTCAACCGCGCCTACGTAATCCTGCGCAGCGTCGACGATGCGCTGAACAGCCCGTTGCCGGACTACCGCGCCAGCGGCCTGCTGCACCTGGCGGCCAGCTACACGGTGATCGGCTACTTCCTGCCGCACCACCTGCAACGCCTGGAACACTGGCACCCGGACGTGACCATCGAGGTGCACGAACAGGAGCGCCAAGCCATCGAACAGGGCCTGCTGGAAGGCCGCTTCGACATGGCCGTGGTGCTGACCGCCAACCTCACCCACCCGGACATCGTCTCCGAAACCCTGTTCAACTCCGAACGCCGGCTGTGGCTGCCCAGCCATCACCCGCTGTGCGAGCGAGCCACCGTCAGCCTCGCCGATGTGGCCCGGGAACCCTACATCCTGCTGACCGTCGACGAAGCCGAACAGAGCGCCAAGCGTTATTGGGAAAATGCCCGGCAGACACCCCGGGTGCGGGTGCGTACCAGTTCGGTGGAGGCGGTGCGCAGCATGGTGGCCAACGGCAGCGGCGTGGCGATCCTCTCGGACCTGGTGCACCGCCCCTGGTCGTTGGAGGGCAAGCGCATCGAGACCCTGACGGTGAGCGACCCGGTGACCCCCATGAGCGTCGGCCTGGCCTGGCATCGCGAGCGCGCGTTCACCCCGGCGATGCAGGCGTTTCGCGACTACTTCCACGACGCCTTCCTGGCGCCGCAGCAGCTCTCGACAAGGCGCTGACCCTGTAGCCGCTGCCGCAGGCTGCGATCGGTCGGTACGGCGGCTGCGCACTGACGATCGCCGAAGGCCTGCAGCCTTATCGCCGCCTTCGGCAGCGGCTACGAAGAGCCGGGATCGTGGGTATCAGGGGCAGCGGGTGGCGGGGTTGCGCACCCAGCCCTTGGCGGTGCCGGCAATGCGTTTGGCCAACTCGCCGATGGCCCGCTGGTGGGCCTGGACCAGGCTCGACAGCTCGACGCTGGCCGGCTGGCTGATGCGGCTGCTGCAGGTCAGGCTGCGGCGTTCGACGCCATCGCCGCGCAGGCGCAGGTTCCACACCACGTCGATCAACGCATAGTGGCCCGGCACCGACTCGAAACGGCGCACATCGGTCTGCAGCGACAGCACCGGCTGCCCCGGCGCCTTGGGCAGGCCTTCCAGGTTGCGCGTGCCCAACTGCTGCTCCATCTGGCTGGCCAGGGCGTCGTGGAACTCATCCACCAGCGGCGCGCTCCAGCGCGCGGTTTCCAGGATCGCCAGGGTGCCGCTGTCCTGGCGTACCACCAATTGCGGCTGGTCGACCTGCACCGGAATACGCACCGCGGCCATCTCGAACTGCAGGCCCGACGCCGCGGCGCTGGACGCCGATTCCGCCGCCGGCGGCACCAGCGTGTAGTAGTGGGTCGGCGCCGAACTGCAGGCCGCCAGGCCCAGGGATGCGATCAACAACACAAGCGTTTTTTTCATGGCTGGACTTCCGATTCGGGCTCACGGGAAGACGATGACGAGGATTTGTAGGCGTCCGGCTGTTTGTCCTGGAGCCGCCCACGGATCAGCGCCTCGGGATGGCGGCTGAGGAAGTCGGTGAGCACCCGCACCGAACGGGCGGTACGCTGCACTTCGTCCACCGCCTGGCCCAGTTGCAGGCGCTGCGGCGAATCCTCGGCGAGGCTGTCGTTGGTGGTGGCCAGGGTCTTGCGGGTCTGCTCCAGGGTGCTGTGCATCTCCGGCAATACCTTGCCGTTGACGTTCTGCAAGGTCTTCTGCAGCTCGCTCAGGCTGCCGTTGAGGTTGTCGGCGATGGCATCGATCGGCAGCTTGCTGATCTTCTCCACCACCCGCTGCAACTGCTCCTGCAGCTTGTCGAGGCCGCCCGGCACCGTAGGGATTTCCAGGGGCCGCGCGGTCGCATCGAAGACCACCGGCTTGGCGTTGGGGATGAAGTCCATGGAGATATACAACTGGCCGGTCAGCAGGTTGCCGCTGCGCGCCTGGGCCCGCAGGCCATGCTGGACGAAGGCACCGATCAGGTAGCCCGCGCGGCTTTCGTCGGCGCCACTGAGTTTCTCCAGCTTTTCATGGACCTTGCCCAGGCGTGCCGGGTAGATCACTACGCCGACCACGGTCGAGAAGGACTTTTGCTGCTCGTCGTAATCCAGGTCCATCGACACCACCTTGCCGAAGTTGACCCCGAGGAACTCCACCGGCGCATTCAGTGCCAGCCCACGCAGGGTCTGGTTGAAGCGCATGCGCATGTAGTAGGGGTCGCCGTCAGGCGGCGCCAGCGCAGTGTCCTGATCGGCGAACAGTTGATAGCTGGCGTTTTCCTCGGCCGGCTTGGCGTCGGGGCTGTACTTGGGTTCGACGAAGGCGATGCCGCCGGCCAGGATCGACGACAGGGATTCGGTGTTGACCTTCAGGCCGTTGGCGCCCAGGGTCACGTCCACGCCGCTGGCGTTCCAGAAGCGCGAGTCGGTGGTGACGAACTGGTCGTTGGGTGTGTTGACGAAGATCCGTACATCCACGCCCTTGCCGTTTTCCGCCAACTTGTAGGAAATCACCTGGCCCACCTCGATGCGCCGGTAATAGACCGGCGAACCGACGTCCAGCGAGCCCAGGTCATCGGTGCGCAGGGTGAAACGCTTGCCTTTCTGCCCGTAGGTCACCGGCGGCGGTGTCTCCAGGCCGACGAAGCTCTTCTTGCGTTGATCGTCCTGACCGGCGTCCGCGCCGATAAAGGCCCCCGACAGCAGGGTATCGACCCCGGACACGCCCCCGGCGCCGATGCGCGGGCGCACCACCCAGAACATCGAGTCGGCGGCGGTGAAGGATTCCGCCGACTGGTCCAGCTCGACCGTGGCAACCACCTGGCTGCGGTTCTTGCTCAGGGCGATGGAGGTGACCTTGCCGATCACCACGTTCTTGTACTTGACCTGGGTCTTGTTGGCTTCCAGGCCCTCGGCGGTCTGGAAGCTGATGGAGATCTCGGGCCCGGCCGACAGCGACTTGTGCACCAGCATCGACAGGCCGACCAGGGCCGCGACTATGGGCACGATCCACACCAGCGAAATGTTGAACCGGCGGGTCTTGACCGCCGGGGTACCCGGCGCGTTCGGCGCGCGTGGAGCGGTGGAACCTGGATGATCAGACATCTTCAACCTCTACGTCCCAGATAAGCCGGGGATCGAAACTCATGGCCGCAAACATCGTCAGGACCACGACCAAACCAAAGAACAGGATGCCCATGCGCGGCTCGATCGAGCTCAGGGCGTGGAATTGCACCAGCGCCGCCACCAGGGCGACCACCAGCACGTCGAGCATCGACCAGTAGCCGATCACCTCGATGAAACGGTAGAGCTTGGCCCGCTCGCGCATGGCCCAGTGGCTGCGGCGCTGGCAGGTGATCAGCAGCATCCCCAGGACGAAGAACTTGCTGCACGGCACCACCACGCTGGCGACGAAGATCAGCAGGGCAATGTCCCAGGCGCCGTGATGCCAGAACTCCAGCACCCCGCTGAGAATAGTATTTTCGCTGCCGCTGCCGAAGATCTGGGTGTACATCACCGGCAGCACGTTGGCCGGGATGTAGAGAATCAGGCTGGCCACGAGAAAGGCCCAGGTGCGGTTCAGGCTGTCGGGTTTGCGCGCATGTACCACGGCATCGCAGCGCGGGCAGTGGTGAACGTCCTGCGGGCAGGCCTGGCCGCAGGTATGGCACAGCATCAGGCCCTGGTCGCGGGCGTAGGGTGGCAGGCTCATCAGTAGCGGCCCTCCAGGTCGTCCCAGAGGCGGCGGATGCCTTTGCCGGAAATCAGGATGATCAGGATCGTCAGCATCGACAGCGACCACAGCCCCAGGCCCGGATGCACATCGAGCATGCCGGCCAGCTTGACGATGGCCACCAGGATGCCCAGCAGGCACACCTCCAGCATGCTCCAGGGGCGCAGATGCTCCAGGGCGCGCATGCAGGCCTTGAAGCCCGGCGCCGCGCGACCGACGTTGGCGAAGCCCAGCACCCAGCACAGCAAGGCGATCTGCAGGCCCGGCGCCAGGATGATCGCCAGCCCCGTGACCGCGGCGATCAGGCTGATGCGGCCGTAGGCCAAAGCTTCGACCGACTGCCACAGGGTGGCTTCGTTGCTCAGGCCTTCGAGGCTGATGCGAATCACCGGGAAGGCATTGGCGAACACGAACAACATTGCCGCGGTGATCGACAGGGCGAACAGCTGCTGCACGCTCAGGTGCCGGGCCCGCTCTAGCACGGCACCGCAGCGCGAACATTGGGCCGTCTGGCCTTTTGCAAGCGGCACGGACTCGTACAGCGAGTCGCAATGCTCGCAGATGATCCAGTTGGGAGAGAGTGTCATGGTCTTCGAATATCAGGTTGGACAGCGGAGGGCGCTGCTCCATGGCGCGTATTTTCGACAAAAGTAGAGGATGGTGTCTAGTTTTGCGTAAGTACCGCAAACGCTCTGGTGCGCCATAATGTATGCCCCTTGCCGCCTGTCAGACCATGAACGATTCAAAGATGCTCCCGGCCAAAGCCTCGCGCTCGCCAAAACAGACCCGTGGCCATGAACGGGTCACGGCGATTCTCGATGCCTGCGCGCGCCTGCTGGTCGCCCAGGGGGTGGCCAGCCTGACCATGCATGGCCTCGCGCGCGAAGCCGGCACCTCCATCGGTTCGCTGTATCACTTCTTCAGCGACAAGCAGAGCGTGCTCGACGCCCTGGGCCAGCGCCACATCGGGGCCATCGACCGGATCAGCGCAAACCTCCTGGCCATCGACCCGGCCACCTGGGTCGGCTCGAGCTGCCAGGAGGTGATCGAGCGGATGATCCTGCCAATCCTGGAATACCTCGAGACCCACCCCGACCTGCTGCAGATGATCAGCCCCGCCTTCGCTCCCGGCCAACTCCAGGTGCCGGAGGCCCGGGCGCGGATCCAGGCCACCTACGCCCGCATGCTCGCCCTGCGCCTGCCCGGCGCCAGCGCCACGGAGCGCGACACCTACGTCACGGCGATGCTCGGCTTGCCCCTCGGCCTGTTCCAGGTTGCTTTGGAGAATAGTCAGCTCAAGAGCATTCTGCTGCTGCAAGAGGTACCCCGGGCGATGCAGGCCTACCTCGAAGCCCTCGAACAGCGCCACACCAGGCGCTGAACGCGGGGCGGTTCAACCGGGCAGTCAACCGGCCTGGTCGAGCAGGCGCCGCTGCACCAGCCGTGCCCGCACCAGGTCGTAGCCCCAGTGATAGACATAGGTGTACGGCAGGAAGAACAGCAGCACGCCGATATCCAGGATCAACGCCTGCAACAGGCTGACCTGCAGCCACCAGGCAATCAGCGGCACGCTCACCGCCACCAGGCCGCCCTCGAACAGCAGCGCATGGACGATGCGGGTCCAGCCATTGGGCGCCAGGGCCAGGCGCTTGAGCAGGCGGTCGAACAGGCCGTTGAAGACCACGTTCCAGGCCAGGGCGATCAGGCCGATGGCGATGGTCGCCACGCCCATGTCGACAAACGGCTTGTCCATGATCCAGGCCAGCAGCGGCGTACACAGGGCGAATGCCAGCAGCTCGAAGCCCACGGCCTGGCAAACGCGTTCGGTCAAGGATTTGGTGGTGTTCATGATCCGGCTCCCGCCAGTGAATGAGGTTGCCATGATCACCTTCGCTGCCGATACTTCATAATCATTAACCATCGACCAAGGCGATAGTTCATGGCCTCACACGAAGTACTGCTGGCCTTTGTCCAGGCGGCCACCCAGGGCTCGTTTTCCGCGGCCGCGCGCAAGCTCGGCAAAAGCCAGTCGACCATCAGCGCGGCGGTGGCGAGCCTGGAAATCGACCTCGACCTGCAACTGTTCGACCGCAGCAGCCGCAAGCCCGCCCTCACTCCGCAAGGGCGCATCATGCTGCAGCGGGCCGAAGACATCCTGGCCGCCACCAGCCGCCTGGAAATGGCCGCCAGCCAGCTGGCCCGCGGGGTGGAGGCCAGGCTCACGGTGGCCCTGTCCGACACCTACCAGTCGGACCGTTTCGAAGCCTCGATGAACACCTTCGAGCAACGCTACCCGGACCTGGAACTGGAATGCCTGATCGCCGAATGCGATGACCTGATCGAGCTGGTGCAGCGTGGCCGGGCGCAGATCGCCTTTGCCGAAATGCAGCCGGTCTACCCGCCGGACCTGGAGCACGCGACGGTGGACGAGCGCACGGAAATTGCCCTGTTCGTGTCCCACGGGCATCCCTTGGCGGCGCAGAAGAATATCGACCAGGCGCAGTTGCAGCAGCACCGCGAGCTGCGCCTGGCGACCATCGTCAACCCGAACGAAAGCCGGCCCCGGGGCCGGGTGTGGTCGGCGCCGAGCTACCTGATGCTGCTGGAAATGGCCCAGGGCGGCTTTGGCTGGGCGCCCCTGCCGCGCTGGCTGGTGGAGCGTTTCGCCGCCGGCAGCCTGGTGGAACTCGACGCCCGCGGCTGGCCGCGCAACGTGGCGGTCGATGCCCTGTGGTCGCGCCTGCACCCGCCGGGGCCGGCGGGCAGCTGGTTGTTGGGGAAGATGCTGGAATAATCGCCGGTGTTTCTTGCGGGCGCTACGTCGGAATGCCGCCCAGCCCGAGCGCAGCCTGCGGCAGCGGCTACAGGATTCAGGGTGTTTTCAGGGCTTCGAGACGCTTTTCGATAAAGCGCCGCTCGGGTTCTTGCCGGGTCAGTTCCAGAGCGCGCCGATAAGCCTCCCGCGCCGACTCGATCCGCCCCAATTGCCGACAGAACTCACCCCGGGCCGAATGGGCCAGGTGGTAATCCTGCAACTCGCCCCGGGCCAAAATCGCCTCGACCCGCTCCAGGCCAGCCAGCGGCCCGTCGCGCTGGGCGATGGCGGCGGCGCGGTTCAACTCGATCACCGGCGAGGGCATGGCGCGCAACAGCACGTCGTACAGGCCGACGATCTGCTGCCAATCGGTCTCTCCCGCCGTCGCCGCCTCGGCATGCACCGCGGCGATCGCCGCCTGCAGGCAATAAGGACCGAAACGCCGGGTACCCAGGGCGTGCTCCACCAGGGCACAACCTTCGGCAATCAGCCCGGCGTCCCACAACGAGCGGTCCTGCTCGTCCAGCAGTACCAGTTCCCCACTCGCCGAGGTGCGCGCCGGGCGCCGTGACTCATGCAGCAGCATCAGCGCCAACAGGCCCATCACCTCGGGTTCCGGCAGCAACTCCAGCAGCAGACGCCCGAGGCGGATCGCCTCATGGGTCAGGTCCTCGCGGGTCAGCTCGGTACCCATGGACGCCGAATAACCTTCGTTGAACACCAGGTAAATCACCCGCAATACGCTGTCCAAACGCTCGGGCAACTCGTTCAGGGACGGCACCTGATAAGGGATGTGCGCATCGCGGATCTTGGCCTTGGCGCGCACGATGCGCTGGGCGATGGTGGCCGGCGTCGAGAGAAAGGCCCGGGCGATTTCCTCGGTGGTCAGGTCGCAGATTTCCCGAAGGGTCAGCGGCACCTGGGCGTCCGCCGCCAGCGCCGGGTGGCAGCAGGTGAAGATCAGGCGCAGACGGTCGTCTTCCAGGTCTTCCTCGCTCCAGTCGGCCTGCTCCAGCTCTTCGAGCTGGCTGACCAGCGCCGCCTGGGACGCGGCGAAGCGCGCCCGGCGACGCAAGCCGTCGATGGCCTTGAAACGCCCGGTCGACACCAGCCAGGTCCGGGGATTGTCCGGGACGCCGTCGCGCTGCCAGCGTTCCACCGCGACGAAAAACGCCTCGTGCAAGGCTTCTTCGGCGAGGTCGAAATCCCCCAGCAGGCGAATCAGGGTCGCCAGGATCCGCCGCGACTCGTTGCGGTAGACCCTCTCCACCAGCGCCTTGACGCTGTCCTGCGTCTCGGTCGGCATCAGTCCGGCATGCCCCGGGTCACCAGGCTTTCCAGGCGATCCAGGCTCTGCCCCCAGCCCTCGTGGAAACCCATGGCCTCATGGGCCTTTCGATCCTCTTCGCTCCAGTGCATGGCGCGGGCGGTGTAGAGGGTCTTGCCGCCCACGTCGTCGAAGGTCACCTCGGCGCTCATGAAAGCCTTGCCCGAGGGCACCCAGCCCGGCAGGAACGCATCGGTGAACACCAGCCGCCGCGGCGCGACTATTTCCAGGAACACACCCATGGTCGGGTATTCGCTGCCGTCCGGGGCACGCATCAGCGTGCGAAACTGGCCGCCCACCCACAGGTCCATTTCACACTCCGGGGTGGTCATGCCGTGGGGCCCCCACCATTGCACCAGCAGCTCCGGTTCGGTCCAGGCGCGGAACAGCCTGGCGGGCGGCGCATCGATCAGGCGGCTGATGGACAACTCATGCTGGGCGGGCGCACGGCTCGCGCGGTGGTCAGTCATGGTGAAACTCCTGCTTATGATTATTTTCAGGGTCGCCGGCAAAGGTCGGGGGTCAGGGATTCAGCTCACGCACCGGGCGCACCTCGACGCTGCCGACCCGGGCCGCCGGGATGTTGCCGGCGACCTGGATGGCCTCGTTGAGGTCCTTGGCATCGATCAGGTAGAACCCGGCCAATTGCTCCTTGGTTTCGGCGAACGGGCCGTCGGTGATCGACAGCCGGCCGCCGCGCATGCGCACCGTGGTCGCGGTCTGCACCGACTCCAGGGCCTCGGCGGCGAGCATCCGGCCACTGCCCTGCACCGACTCGGCGTACGCCATGCATTCGGCGTCCTTCGGGCTCTCCGGCAGGCTGTGCAGCAACTGTTCGTCGCTGTAGACCAGGCATAGGTATTTCATGGGGCTCTCCTCGATCGGGCTGATCAACTATGGCTGCAGTTTCAGGCTTTGGCGAAAAACCTGACGATCAGGGTTGCAGGTCGAACAACGCGGTGCCGCTCTGCATGTCGAACGGCGCCGACCAGTGTTCGTGCACCACTTTCCACTGGCCGCCCAGGCGCTGGTAACCGGCGCTCACGCGCATCCAGCAGGCCTTGGTCTCGCCCTTGTCGTCGGTGCCGCCGCAGTGGGCCAGCCAGTGGGCGAAGGCGATGTCGCCGGCCGCGACCACCCGCAGTTGCTCGAAGTCGAAGATGCCCGGGCCGGGGCAGACTTCCATGCAGGCTTTCCAGTGCGCGCGGTAGGCCTCCTTGCCCTTGAATTGCAACGCGGCCACGGCATCGAACGAGGTGATGTCGTCGGCGTAATAGCTGACGATGCGGTCGATGTCCTTGACCATCACGGCCTGGCGCCAGGCGTCGATCAGGCTGCGGATTTCGCTTTCGCTGGTAGGGGCGTTCATGGCATTTCTCCTTGGGCTTGAGTGACACAGGGTCGAGGCGGCCACCGCAAGGCGACCGTTGAAATCCTGAAGACACCCTTAGTCGTCTGGCCGCCGGGCAAATCGACAAGGCCAGGAAAAAAAAACGCTGGGGCGGACAAAATCGCTAGAATCGCCACTCGCACCACCCGCCATCAGTACCTGGACAGGGAAACCCAGTGACCACCCGACTCGTCCCCTACGAGCAGCTCGACGCCACGCAATTGCAGCAACTCGACGCCCTCGAGGTACACCCGCAGCAGCTGAATTTTTCCGGCGACATCTACACCGCACTGCACACCCTGCTCAAGGCGCCGGAGCCTGGCATCAAGGGCTTCGCCCTGCTCGCAGGCGAAGTCCCGGTGGCCTTCCTGCTGCTCAAGCGCCCGCCGTTCCTGCCCCATTGGGCCGAGCCCGACACCGCGACCCTGCATGCCTTGCAGGTCGATCGTCGGGTCCAGGGCCAAGGCTACGGCCGGGCCTGCCTGCAAGCCCTGCCCGCGGCGGCACGCCAGGCCTGGCCGGAGATCAAGGGTCTGATGCTGTCGGTGGACGCGCACAACCAGGCGGCCTTCAACCTCTACCTGCAGCAAGGCTGGGTCGATTGCGGCGAAGCCTACAAGGGCCGCATCGGCTACGAGCGGCGCCTGGCCCTGATGTTCTGACGTGACTTTCGGAGAAGCATGATGCTGACCACCCTCGAGCAACTGGAAGCGATCTACGGCCAGCCCCTGGAGCGGGCCGTGCGCAAGGAAATCCCCTTCCTCAACCCGGACTACCAGGCCATGGTCCGCGCCTCGCCGCTGGTGATCCTGAGCACCGTCGGCCCCGACGGCATGGACGGCTCGCCCCGGGGCGATGCCCCGGGTTTCGTGCGGATCATCGACGAACGCACCCTGGCCATTCCCGACCGCCCGGGCAACAACCGCATCGACAGCCTGCGCAATATCATCAAGGACCCGCGGGTGGCTCTGCTGTTCATCATCCCGGGGATCGGCGAAACCCTGCGGGTCAACGGCCGGGCGCGCATCTCGGCAGAACCGGCGCTGCTGGAAAGCTTCGCGGTGAATGGCAAGGCGGCGCGCACGGTGATCCTGGTGGACATCGAGGCGGCCTACTTCCACTGCTCCAAGGCCATGGTGCGCTCCGACCTGTGGAACCCGGAGCGTTACCTGGAACGCTCGGCCCTGCCCTCCGCCGGCGCCATCCTCAAGCGCGTCAACGGCGATCAGTTCGACGCCGACCGCTACGACCGGGAAATGCCCGAGCGGCTGCGCAACAGCCTGTACTGAGCGCTTTTGCAGGAGCGAAGCTGGCTCGCGATGAAGGCTAACGCGGTGGATCGGCCAGACCGCGGCGTCTTGATCGCGGGCAAGCCTCGCTCCTACAGGGGGGCGTTGTGGAGTGGGCGGTAATTTCTTACAGCTTCAGCGCCATCTCATGCCAGGCCATGCCGCCGTGGTCCGACGCCGAGGCCTTGAGGTAGACGAAACCGAAGCGTTCGTACAGCGGTACATGCCGTTCCTTGCACATCAGGTTGATGCTGGCCTTGCCCAGGCCGCGCATGCGCTCGATGAACGCCTCCAGCAACTGCCGGGAAACGCCCAGGCCCTGGTAGTCCGGGTGCACCACCACCGACATGATCACCACATGGGGGCCAGCCGGGTCGTGGCCGATCAGTTCCTTGAACGCCTCGTCGGCCATCTCGACCTCGAAGGCCGCGCCGGAGTTGATGAAACCGGCCACCACGCCATCCACCTGCGCAACAATGAAGCCCTCGGGCCAGGTGGCGATGCGGGTGGCGATCTTTTCCCGGGTGGCGGCTTCGTCGCCTTCGTAGGCCAGGGTTTCGATGGCGAAGCAGCGGTCCAGGTCGGCAGCGACGACCTGACGGATGACAAGATTGGGCAAGGTCATGGAGTACGAACCGGCAAGGGGAAAGGCCGCCGATCATAAAGTAATAAGGCTTGCATATCGATTGCCGGCAAAGCCGTAAAACCTGCGTAGAGTCGCTGTCTTCCGCACGCCGGCCGGGCTATTTATCAAGGCCCTAATCCTGGTCGAGTACGGAAAATCGCCATGAGTAATGTTCAGATCGGTTTGCTGGTGCTGTTCGGTATCAGCGCGTTCGGTTTCATCACCCTGTCCATCGACCTGTGGCGCGCGCGCCGAGCCAGCAAGGGCCAATAGCCGGGCCCAGGGCGGGCCCGGCCGCGTGGCACAACTACTGCTCCTTGAGCGGCAGCCAGACCTCCAGCACGCCCTGGCCGGTGCAGGGGTTGAAGTCGGCGCTGTAGCGTTCGAACGCTGGCGCCTCGGCGGCTTCGCGCCCGGACTGCGGCAGCCAGGTTTTCAAGAGGTAACCGAAGGTCTGCGGCACACTGGAAAGCGGCCCCTGGTGCTCGAGCACCACATAGGGCTGCGCTGGCAGCTCGATCCAGCGGTACAGCTCGGGCAGGTCGTCGAGCCTGCTGATCTCGACCCCGGCGATGTAGTCGAAGCCACCCTGGCCGTCGGGGTTGCAGCAGACGCCGTAGGTCACCTCCCCCACCTGGTCGGGGACCTTGCCGAGATGCGGGATGAAGCGCTCCCAGAGTTCAGAAATGCCTTGCGTCGTCTCCGGGGTAAAATGCCCACCGAGACCGGCAATCAGCAGAAAATGCCCCTTTTCGAGGCGTGGCGCCGGTCCTGCGCTCTTGCTGTGCTCATCCATGGTGCAACTCCTACCAGAAAGATGGATTCGGCAGGGAGTATAGAAGCCAAATCCGAATCCCCCACTCAGAGCCCGGGCAGCTCGGCGACCGTCGCCCCGACGATGAACTCCTGATAGCCGGATAGAATCACGTAGACCGCGAAATAGCAGAAGATCGCCGCCGATGCCAGGTAGGAATAACGCAACAGCTTGTCGCCCAGCAGCTTGCCGCCCTGGGTCGCGGCGAAGCACAGGCCGAGGATCCAGGCCAGCCCGGCGCAGAAGAAACCGCTGAGGAACAACCCGGAACTGGCCAGGTCGCCACCACCGGAACGGGCAATCAGGGTGCCACCCACCGCGGCGAACCAGAGGATCGCGCTGGGGGACGACATGGCCAGGAAGACGCCACGGAAGAACTCCTTGCGCGGCGATCCGTTGTCCACCTCCCCGGCCTCGGCCAGCACGGCGCTGTGGTAGATCGCCGCATGGATCATCTTCGCCGCGAAGTACACCAGCAGCGCCGAACCACCGATCCACAGGACCCAGCGCACCGCCGGGTACTGCAGCAGCACGGTCATGCCGGCCAGGGCCAGCACGGCGTAGATCAGGTCGCCGACACACGTGCCCAGGCCCAGGCAGAAACCCTGGAAGTAGCCACGCTGCATGGCCAGGGTAATGATCGCGATATTGGCCACGCCTATGTCCAGGCACAGGGAAAGGCTCAGCAGAAAGCCGCTGGAAAACTCCATCGTTCATCCCGTTTGATGCGGTTATTCGAGTGGGGGTATTTAACGCGGGCGCCCCCGGCAAACACAATCCGCGCGCCGCGGATCCCGGCACGCCGATGCAAATTCCCGTCCAGGCAATGCCGGCACCGGCAAAAAAAATAGTTGTCACGGCCCTCTGGACAGCCTGGCGCCCCTACCCTTATCGTCTGCCCCGCAGGCCACCGCAGTGGCCGACGTCGCTCGGACGGTTCCGGGCGCTCACGTACTCCGAGGCAACAATGGCCGAACAAGGTTCGCCGCGCCGCTTTGCGCGCATAGATCGACTCCCCCCCTACGTTTTCAATATCACTGCCGAGCTGAAGATGGCTGAGCGTCGGCGCGGCGAAGACATCATCGACTTGAGCATGGGTAACCCCGACGGTGCGACTCCGCCGCACATCGTCGAAAAACTGGTCACCGTCGCCCAGCGCGAAGACACCCACGGCTACTCCACCTCCAAGGGTATTCCGCGTCTGCGCCGGGCGATCTCGCGCTGGTACAAGGATCGCTACGAGGTCGATATCGACCCGGAAAGCGAAGCCATCGTCACCATCGGCTCCAAGGAAGGCCTGGCGCACCTGATGCTCGCCACCCTGGACCAGGGCGACACCGTGCTGGTGCCCAACCCCAGCTACCCGATCCATATCTACGGCGCGGTGATCGCCGGCGCCCAGGTGCGTTCGGTGCCGCTGGTACCGGGCGTGGACTTCTTCGACGAGCTGGAACGGGCCATCCGTGGCTCGATCCCGAAGCCGAAGATGATGATCCTCGGCTTCCCGTCCAACCCCACCGCGCAGTGCGTGGAGCTGGATTTCTTCGAACGGGTGATCGCCCTGGCCAAGCAATACGACGTACTGGTGGTCCACGACCTGGCCTACGCCGACATCGTCTACGACGGCTGGAAAGCCCCATCGATCATGCAGGTGCCGGGTGCCAAGGACATCGCGGTGGAGTTCTTCACCCTGTCCAAGAGCTACAACATGGCCGGCTGGCGCATCGGTTTCATGGTCGGCAACCCGGAACTGGTCAGCGCCCTGGCGCGGATCAAGAGCTACCACGACTACGGCACCTTCACCCCGCTGCAAGTGGCGGCGATCGCCGCGCTGGAAGGCGACCAGCAGTGCGTGCAAGACATCGCCGAACAGTACCGCCAGCGCCGCAACGTGCTGGTCAAGGGCCTGCACGAGCTGGGCTGGATGGTCGAGAACCCCAAGGCCTCGATGTATGTCTGGGCGAAGATTCCCGAGGCCTACGCGCACCTGGGCTCCCTGGAGTTCGCCAAGAAGCTGCTGGCCGAGGCCAAGGTCTGCGTCTCGCCGGGGGTGGGTTTCGGTGAATACGGCGACGACCACGTGCGTTTCGCCCTGATCGAAAACCAGGACCGCATTCGCCAGGCCGTACGCGGCATCCGCGGCATGTTCCGGGCCGATGGCCTGGTAGCGAAAGGCTGAGATCGAGCAGACACAAAAAAACCGCAGCGATGCGGTTTTTTTGTATCTCGCGACAGGAAGCGGATCAGACCACCAGCGACAACAGCAGGATAAAGATCAGGCCCACCACCGAGAGGATGGTTTCCATCGCGGTCCAGGTCTTGAAGGTTTCCGCCACGGTCATGTTGAAGTACTGCTTCACCAGCCAGAAACCGGCGTCGTTGACGTGGGACAGGATCAGCGAGCCGGCGCCGGTGGCCAGCACCAGCAGCTCACGGTTGACCCCGGGAATCATGCCGACCACCGGCACCACGATGCCCGCGCCAGTGATGGTGGCCACGGTCGCCGAACCGGTGGCGATACGAATCACCGCCGCCACCAGCCAGGCCAGCAGGATCGGCGAGATCTGCGCATTGACCGCCATGTGGCCGATCACATCGCCCACGCCGCTGGTCACCAGCATCTGCTTGAAGCCGCCGCCGGCGCCGATGATCAGGATGATCGCCGCGGTCGGCGCCAGGCTGGCGTCGAGCAGCTTGAGGATCTGCTTGGAACCGATGCCCTGGCGCGAACCGAAGGTGTAGAGCGACAGCAGCAAAGCCAGCAGCAACGCACTGATCGGGTGACCGATCATGTCCATCCAGATGCGGAAGAAATGCCCGTCCGGGAACGCGACGTCGGCGAAGGTCTTGAGCAGCATCAGGAACACCGGCAGCAACACGGTCAGCAGAGTCACGCCAAAGCTCGGCAGGTTCTGCGAAGTGTTCTCCCGCGCCAGCTGGTCCACCAGTTCCTGGGACGGATGCCCCGGGATGTGCTTGGCGATGAAGGTGCCGTAGATCGGACCGGCGATGATGGCGGTCGGCAGGGCCACGATCAGGCCGTAGAGAATGGTCTTGCCGATGTCGGCGCCGAACACGCCGATGGCCAGCAGCGGCCCCGGATGCGGCGGCACCAGGCCGTGCACCGCGGACAGGCCGGCCAGCAGCGGAATGCCGATCTTGATGATCGACACGCCGGTCCGCCGGGCGACGATGAACACCAGCGGGATCAGCAGCACGAAGCCGATTTCGAAGAACAGCGGGATGCCCACCAGGAAGGCGGCGAACATCATCGCCCACTGCACCCGCTCCTTGCCGAACGAGCGGATCAGGGTCTGGGCGATCTGATCCGCGCCGCCGGACTCGGCCATCATCTTGCCGAGCATGGTGCCCAGCGCGAGGATGATCCCGACGAAACCGAGTACCCCGCCGAAGCCGTCCTGGAACGCCTTGATGATCTTGTCCACCGGCATGCCCGAGGTCAGGCCGAGGAAACCCGCGGCGATGGTCAGGGCAATGAAGGGATGCAGCTTGAATCGGGTGATCAGCACGATCAGCCCGATGATGGTGACCACTGCATCGATCAGCAGAAAGGTCTCTTGGGACATGCCAAACATGGGGGTTGCCTCCGGTTTGTTGTTTTTATTCGCATTAAAAACGTGAGCCGAGTGGGATAGCGCTATCTAGATGAACCGAAGCTTACCGGGATGGTTCCAGCCCATGCTCCAGCCACCAGCCATGGGCCTGTTCGGCCAGGCGGTCAACGCTGTGGATGGTGGCGTCCAATGCCAGGGTCAGGGGTTCGCCGACGGGAGATTCGAGGGTGGCGAACTGACTGTCGATCAGGGTCGAGGGCATGAAATGCCCCGGTCGGTGGGCCACGCGCTCGGCGGCCACCTGAGGTGTCAATTGCAGGAAAACGAAGCCCAGGCCCGGAGTGGCGCTGCGCAGGCGGTCGCGGTACTTGCGCTTGAGCGCCGAGCAGGTCAGCACCGGACGCTGTCCGGCGGCCAGGGCCCGGCGCAACTCGTCGCACAGGCTGTCGAGCCAGCCGGCACGGTCGTCGTCGTCCAGGGGGATACCGGCACTCATCTTGGCGATATTGGCGGCAGGGTGGAACGTATCGCCTTCAATGGCCGTAGCGCCGCTGCGTTGGCACAGCGCTTCGCTGACGCTGGACTTGCCGCAGCCGGCAACGCCCATGATGACCAGGGCGGTGATGGGTTGACTCATGTAACACCTCAGCGCGCAGACAGCGCTACCTTCGCTCTCGGAAATGCTAGTGCAAAAATAGTTTCTGCCGACGCCTTCTTGTCATTTTTGTGGGTTGCCGCGTATATAGGCCGCGAAACCGAAGAGTGCGGGTCAGGCCGACCGCGCTCACGCATTGCAGCTGTTTCGAGACAGCGCTACCTTAGTGACTTGAATTTTGTTTGGCAAGCCGTCTGATGACCTCCTCCAAGAACGATAAAAATACCCGCACCACGGGGCGCCCTACCCTCAACGAAGTCGCGCGCCTGGCCGGCGTCAGCCCGATCACCGCTTCGCGGGCCCTGCGCGGCATCGACACGGTGGCCAAGGAGCTGGTGGAAAAGGTGCAGAAGGCGGCCCGCGAGCTCAATTACGTGGTCAACCCCGCCGCCCGCGCCCTGGCCTCGGCCCAGAGCCATTCGGTGGTGGTGCTGGTGCCGTCGCTGTCCAACCTGCTGTTCATCGAGACCCTGGAAGCCATTCATCAGGTGCTGCGGCCCAAGGGCTTCGAAGTGCTGATCGGCAACTTCCACTATTCCCCCGACGAAGAAGAAAACCTGCTGCGCAACTATATGGCCTATCAGCCGCGCGGCCTGTTGCTGACCGGCTTCGACCGGACCGAAAGCGCCCGACGGATGGTCGAGTCCAGCAATGTGCCCTGCGTCTACATGATGGATCTGAACCCCGACGCCGGCCTGAACTGCGTGGGCTTCTCCCAGCACAATGCCGGCGAAACCGCCGCCGAGCACCTGATCTTGCGCGGGCGCAAACGCCTGGCCTATATCGGCGCCCAGCTCGACCAGCGCACCCTGATGCGCGGCGAAGGGTTCCGCCGCGGCCTGGAGAAGGCCGGGCTGTACGACCCGAACCTGGAAATCCTCACCCCGCGCCCCTCGTCGGTGGGCCTGGGCGGCGAGCTGTTCCTGCAACTGATGCACCGCCACCCGGACGTCGACGCGATCTTCTTCGGCAACGACGACCTGGCCCACGGCGCCCTCCTGGAAGCCATGCGTCACGGCATCAAGATCCCCGAGCGCGTGGCGATCATGGGCTTCAACGACCTGCCCGCCTCGGCGCACATGGTGCCGCGCCTGAGCAGCATCAGCACCCCGCGCGAAGCCATCGGCCGCCGCGCGGCGGAACAGTTGCTGACGCTGATGGCCGGCAACACCGTGGCCCGGCCGGTGGTGGACATGGGCTTCGAGTTGAAAGTGCGCGAAAGCACCTGAGCCTCGCTCAGGAACGCAGGCTCAAGGCACTGAGTAGCACGCCGAAGCCCACCAGTAGCACGCCGAACACCTGGTCGATACGCCGTTTGTACGCCATGAGCCGGGCGCGGATGCCCGGCGCCGAGAAGAACAGCGCCACCGCCACGAACCACAGCACATGGGCCAGGACAATGATCGCGCCATAACCGATCTGCACCGCCAGCACCGTACCCGGCTGCATCACCTGCATGAACAGGCTGACCACGAAGATCATGGTCTTGGGGTTCAGCGCATTGGTCAGAAAACCGCTGCGCAAGGCCACCCAGGCCGAGATCCGACGCCCATCGACCGCCACCTCGCCCGCCTCGTCGCCCCGGGAGCGCAGCATGCCGATGCCGAGATAGACCAGATACAGCGCCCCGGCGATTTTCAAGACGCCGAACAGAAACAACGACTCCCTGACCAGCAGCCCGACGCCGAACAGCGTGTAGCCGATATGCAGCATCACGCCGAGCCCGATCCCCAGTGCCGTGAACACCCCATGGCGCCGCGACAGCACCAGGCTGTTGCGCGTGACCATGGCGAAATCCGGCCCCGGGCTAAGCACCGCCAGAAAGGTGATGGTGATTACCACTAACAGTTCGGTCATTTTCAAACGCCTTCGCTATAGAATCCGGCCCACACTTTATGGGCACGAACAGTCACAGAGCGAACGATGAAAACTGACACTCTCGGTGATGAAAACTCACAGACAGTCAAACGGCGCCTGCCGCCCCTGAGCGCCCTGCGCTGTTTCGAGGCCGCCGCCCGGCTGGAGAGTTTCACCCGTGCCGGCGAAGCCCTGCACCTGACCCATGGCGCCATCAGCCGGGCCGTGCGCGCCCTGGAAGAAGACCTGGGTACGCGCCTGTTCGAGCGGCGCAGCCACCGGGTGTTTCTCACTGACGCCGGCCGCGAATTGCTGCACAGCGTGACGAATGCCTTCGACCTGATCGAGGCCGCCGCGCGCAAACTGCGGACGCCGGACAACGCCGCGCCCCTGGTGCTGTCCTGCGAACCGACCCTGCTGATGCGCTGGCTGATTCCACGGATTCCAGCTTTCTTCGCCGCCCACCCGGACATTCCCCTGCAACTGGTGGCCGGCGGCGGGCCCTTCGTCTTCGGCCAGGGCATCGACCTGGCGATCCGCCGCAACGACTTTCCCTGGCAGCGGCACACCCAGGCGCAGTGGCTGTTCGACGAAGCCATCGGCCCGGTGTGCCGTCCGGAACAGGCCGCTGGCTGGACCCGCGAAGCCAGCGGCAGGGTGCAACTGGCCGACAACGCGCCGCGCCTGCACAGCGCGACCCGGGTCCAGGCCTGGGAGCAGTGGTCGGCCCTCAAGGGCCTGCAACAGAGCGCGGGCGAGGAGCAGGTCTTCGAGCATTTCTACTTCAGCCTGCAAGCGGCAGTGGCCGGGCTGGGGCTGGCCATCGCGCCCTGGCAACTGGTGCGCGACGACCTGGACTCGGGCCTGCTGGTCGCGCCTTGCGGTTTTATCGCCGACGGCAGCGCCTACTACCTGCTGTCACCCGAGGCGATCGAGCCGGACTCGCCGGTCGCCCGCCTGCTCGACTGGCTGCGCTGCCAGGCCCTGGCGAGCGCCTGAACGCTCCCCGTTTCAGACGCCCAGCGCCGGGTCCTGGCCGCCCAGCAACTGCACAAAGGCCTGGGCGGCCTTTTGCAGGGGCTGGCTCCTCAGCCAGACCGCGTGCACCGGCAGCAGCAGGCCGTTATCGATGTTCTTGAAGGTCAGGCGCTTGAGCCGTCCGGCTTCGAGCAGCGGAGCGATCACCGACTGCGGGAAATTGCCCCAGCCGATGCCGGACTCGACCATGTCCAGGGCCATCGCCAGGCTGTCGGTGCGCCAGTAGGACTCGGCGATCAGCGGCCGGGTATCGCGGATTGGCAAGTCGCGGCTGGCGACCACCACCTGGCGCACGTTGACCAGCTCCTCCAGGTAGAGGGTGGCATCCGGCGCCATGGGCAGCGGGTGCTGCGCGGAAATGCAGGCGATCATCCGTTCGCTGCCGACGTACTGGAAATACTCCAGCACATTCAGGCTGACCCCGGCGAACGCCACGCCCACCGCGATCCGGCCGCTGTGCAGCAGTTGCAGCACATCGTCCTGGGGCGCGCTCAGCACCTCGATATCGAGCAAGGGATGGCGCTCGGCGATCAGTTTGATCGCCGCCAGCACCCGGGACTTGTCGAGGTCCTCGACCACGCCGATGGACAGCCGGCTTTCCAGCCCCAGGGACAGCTCCACCGCATGCACCTGCAAGTGCTTGAGCTGCTCGGCGATCAGCCGCGCATGGGGCGCCAGGGCGTTGGCCATGGCGGTGGGCACCGGCTCGCGATGGCTGCGGTCGAACAAGGGGTATCCCAGCTCGGCCTCGAGGTTGGCGATGCCCATGCTCACCGCCGAAGGCACCTTGCCCAGGGCCCGGGCCGCGGCGGAAAACGAACCGCGCTCGAGCACGGCGAGAAACAACTGGATGCTGTCGCTGGAGAAATTCACAAACCCTTACCCATCAGTAAATCTGAAAGATTCTGACTTTTTCTGTCACGTCTATTGAAGCTATCTTGCGCCGCCTTCGCCAGCCTTTCCTGCTCCAGGAGCGGCCCGGCCAATGAACGCAGAGGAAAAAAGCATGCAAGGCATCAAGCGCAAACTGGTTTATGTGTCCCTGTTCGAGGTGTTCGGCATGACGTTCTCGGCCCTGGGCCTGGCCCTTCTGTCCGGCGCCTCGCCGAGCAGCACCGGGCCGCTGGCGGTGGTGATCACCAGCATCGCGGTGACCTGGAACTTCATCTACACCAGCCTGTTCGAGCGCTGGGAAAGCCGCCAGGTCTCGCGGACCCGCACGGTCAAGCGGCGCATCGCCCATGCCGTGGGTTTCCAACTGACGCTGATCGTGTTCCTGATCCCGCTGATCGCCTGGTGGATGCACATCAGCCTGGTGCAGGCCTTCCTGCTGGACCTGGCGCTGATCCTGTTCATCCCCTGCTACACCTTCGTCTTCAACTGGCTGTTCGACCGGGTCTTCGGCCTGCCGGCCTCGGCGCTGCCCGACCCGGCCTGAGCCCCAGGCCCCCATCGTCATCGACGCGGGCGGGCGGCGTTGCTACATTCCCCGGGCCTCCCCAACCGCCAAGGAACGTCCCATGGGAACCCTGAGAATTCTCGGTAGAGCGTCGTCGATCAACGTCAGAAAAGTACTGTGGACCTGTGAGGAACTGGGTCTGCCCTTTGAACGCGAGGATTGGGGCAACGGCTTCCAGTCGACCCACAGCCCCGAGTTTCTCAAGCTCAACCCCAACGCCCAGGTGCCGGTGCTGATCGACGAAGCCGGCGTGCTCTGGGAATCCAACAGCATCTGTCGCTACCTGACCAGCAAGGTGCCCGGACAACGCTTGCTGCCCGGCGAAGCCCGGCGCCGGGCGCTGGTGGAGCAATGGATGGACTGGCAGGCCACGGAGCTCAACCCCTCCTGGGGTTATGCCTTCCATGCCCTGGTGCGGCAGAACCCGGACTATCAGGACCCGCAGCGGATCGCCGCCGGCGTGCGCGGCTGGAACGAAAAAATGGCCCTGCTCGAGCAGCAACTGGCCGGCAGCGACGCCTATGTGCTCGGCGACCGGTTCACCCTGGCCGATATCGTCCTCGGCCTGTCGGTGCACCGCTGGGCCGTGGCGCCCATCGAACACCCGGACTATCCCGCCGTCGCCGCCTATTACCAGCGCCTCAGCGAACGCCCGGGGTTCCTGCTGCATGGGCGCAACGGCCACCCCTGATTCGCGCCTACGACGGTCGATAGCGTCTGCGCGCCAACCGGTCGCCGCTGGCCGCAAGCGGCAAGGCTTGTCCGCCGTGTGCCGCCAGCCTTGCTGGGCGATCGGCGCCAGGTCCCATCCCAGAGCGCTCCGGGGCAACGGCACGCAAATTGCTGTTTAGCCCGGGAGAGCCCTTACATGCAGGTACCCAATCATGTTGGTCAGTGCCCAGAAAACCTCGGCAATCCAGCCCTCCCAGCGGTCCGACCTGGACCCTACCACCGCTGCCGCCAGCGCGCTGTACAGCGGCCTGATGCAGAACGTGCAGAACGCCGCGACGTTCCAGGCCTCCCAGACCGTGCAACAGGCCAGCAATACGGTCAGCGACAATGTCGCGGCGGCCTTCGCCAAGACCCGCGTGCTGCTGCAGGCCACCCCGCCGACCGCCAGCACCGCGCAAACCAACAGCGCCACCCAGGGTTCAGCCCTGAATGAGTTCAAGGACTACATGAGCAAGTCCCCCGAACAGCGCCTGCGCGACAGAATCCTCGAAGAGATGGGCATTACCGAGGAAGAGCTGAAAAACATGCCGCCGGAGAAACAGCAGGCGGTGGCCCAGGAAATCGCCCAGCGGATGCAGGACAAGCTGAAGCTGGCACAGGTCGAGAAAGACGCTAATGGCGTCGAGAAACAAGTCGCCGACAAGTTCCTCGCCGCGCTGTAAGCGACACACCGAAGAAGGGTTCCCGCACGGAACCCTTTTCAGTCATCGGCCCAAATGAGCGGGCCGCCCCTTCTCCGGGCTCAGCCCTGTCCCACCAGATCGAGCAAGGCCCGCAACGCCGGCGACGGCTCACCGCCCTCAGCCAGCACCAGGGCAAAGCTGCGCTGGATCGGCACGCTCAACGGCAGCACGCACAGGCCGTGGCGTTGTTCCGGCAAGGTCATCTGTGGCACCAGACTCACCCCCACCTGTTCGCGAACCAGGGTGAAGGCACTGCTCCACTCCCGCACCTCGACCCGCACATCCGCCAGTTCCAGGCCGGCGTCCGCCGCCAGGCTGCGGGCATTGACCGAACAGCCGCCGGTGGCCAGCACGAAGGGCTCGCGCACCAGCTCCTGCAAGCTCACCCCCTGCTCTTGAGTGCGACGCGCCAGGGCGTGCCCGGCCGGCAGCACCGCCACCCAGGCATCGCGTCCCAGCAGGCCGGCACTGCGCCCGGGAGCGGGGTTGAGGACCACCCCGACGTCGACCAGCCGCGCCGCAAGCAAGGCCTCGACCTCGTCGTCGCTGACCTCCAGCGCCACCACCTGGATCCCCGGGTACAACTGCTTGAAGCGCCGCAGCAGCGGCGGCAGGAAGGTCGCCAGCACCATGGGGAAACTGGCCAGGCGAAGGGTGCCGCGCTGGATGTCCCGGGCCGCGTCCGCGGTGTCGCGGATGTTCTGCAACGCCGCGAGCATCAGCCGCGCCTGCTCGACCACGGCTCCACCGACGGCCGTGGGCAGGGCCTGGCGATGTTCGCGAACGAACAGCTGCACGCCCAGGTTGTCCTCGAGCAGGGCCAGGGCCTGGCTGGCGCCGGATTGGGTCATGCCGACCCGCTCGGCGGCGCGGGTGATGTTGCCGGTGTCCGCCACGGCCACCAGCAGGCGCCAGTGCATCAGGTTCATCATGGCAGTAGCTGTCCTTATGGCTGCATTCTGAAAGAGTCATTTTACTGAGAGCAGCGCGGACTGTGACACTGGCCTTCCCCTTTTCTGGAGAGCCCCCGATGAAGCTGTATTTCTCACCTGACGCCTGCTCCCTCGCCCCGCATATCGTGCTGCGCGAACTGGCCCTGCCGTTCCAGCTGATCCGGGTCGACAACCGCAACAAGACCACGGTCGACGGCGCCGACTTCCTGGCGATCAACCCCAAGGGTTATGTGGCGGCGCTGGCGCTGGACAACGGCCAGGTGCTGACCGAGGGGCCGGCGCTCCTGCAGTACCTGGCCGACCTCGAACCCCAGGCGGGCCTGGCACCGGCCAACGGCAGCTGGCCGCGGGTGCGGCTGCAGGAGATGCTCAACTTCGTTTCCAGCGAGATCCATGGCGGCCTCGGCTGGCTGTTCAACGACGGGTTTCCCGAGGCGACCAAGGCGCAGATCCGGCAGAAACTGTTCAAGCGCCTGGGGCTGCTGAACCAGACATTGGAACAGCAGGACTACCTGCTGGGCGCCACCTTCGGCATCGCCGACGCCTACCTGTTCACCGTGCTGCGCTGGACCGCCGGCTTCGCCATCGACCTGCAGCAGTGGCCGGCGCTGGTGCGCTTCCAGGCGCGCATTGCCCGGCGCGAAGCCGTGCAAGCGGCCCTGGCGGCCGAAGCCGCCCTGTAGGAGCGGGTCAAAGGGCGGCGCTGACGCGGCTGGCAATCTCGCTCGGTACCCAGCCCTGCCATACCTGCGGCTGTTCGCGCAGGAAGGCCTCGGCGACCTGGCGCGGCGGCTGGCGGGTTTCGCTCATCCGGCCCAGGGTGCGGTTCAGCAGGTCGATGGGCAGGTCGACCTTCTCGAAGAAGCTCACCAGTTCCGGGTACTGCGCCTTGAACGGCGCGGACACGCCGATGGCCAGATGCGCTGGCAGCGACCGGGTGCCCCGCGGATGGGGGTTGCCGGCATCGGCCAGGGTCTTCCAGGCCTCGGCATCGAAGGCCGGCTCTTCCAGCTTCACCAGCTTGAACTTGCCCAGCAGCGGCGTCGGCGACCAGTAGTAGAACAGCACCGGCTTGCCGCGGCGGATCGACGAGCTGACTTCGGCGTCCAGGGCCGCGCCGGAACCGGTGCGGAAGTTCACGAAGCTGTCGCTCAGCCCATAGGCCTTGAGCTTCTGGCTGTTGACGATTTCCGAAGTCCAGCCGCTGGGGCTGTTGAGAAAGCGCCCGCGGCCCGGGTCTTCCGGATCGCTGAACACTGCCTTGTAGCGCGCCAGGTCGTCCACCGATTTCAGCTCCGGGGCCAGCGGTTCGATGCCGCGCTCGGCATCGCCCTTGATCACGTATTCCGGCACCCACCAGCCTTCGGTGGCGCCCTTGACCGTGTCGCCCAGGCCGAACACCTTGCCCTCGGCTTCGGCCTTGACCCAGGCCGGACTGCGTCCGGCCCACTCTTCGCCGATCACCTGGATATCGTTCCTGGCCAAAGCCGCTTCCAGACTCACGGTACTGCCGGGCAGGGTTTCGGTGGGGTAGCCGTAGCCCTTCTCGACGATCAGCCGCAGCACCTCGGTGATCAGGCTGCCGCTTTCCCAGGTGATGTCGCCGAAATGGATCGGTGCCGGTTTGTCCGCCGCCGGCGCCTGCTGGACCAGCAGGCTGAAGGTCAGCAGCGAGGTGCCGAGCAGGTGTTTGATGATGTTCATGGTGAACCTCTGGCTGATTATTCATGGGGGGCCGGCAGCCACTGTTGCCGGCCGCGAGCACCGTCTGCGGCGGCTGCTACAGCGCTGGCAAGTCGTAACCGGGTCGAGTGTCACGCCAGGACCACGCCGTGTTCGGGCCCAGGCAACGCTGGAGTGTCCGGGCCATGTAGTCGCTGACCGAACGTGGCGAGATCCCCAGTTGCTCGGCGATCTGCGGGTAGGTCAGGCCGTTGACCCGGGACAGCAGGAAGGTCGCCTTGACCTTGGCAGGCAGGCCGTCGAGCAGGCGGTCGATGGCTTCCAGCGCCTCGAACGCCTGTGCCTGGTCCTGGGGCGATGGCTGCAGGGTTTCGTCGCCGTGCCGCAGTCTGCCGAGGCAAGCCCGCTCCAGGTCGCGGCGACGCCACAACTGGTACATCAGGCGTTGGGAAATGGTGGTCAGCAGCGCCCTGGGCTGACGGATCGGCAGCACTTCGGGCCGGCTCAAGAGCTGGACGAAGGTATCGGCGGCAATGTCTTCGGCGCTGGCGCCAGCATCCGAGGAGTAGTGCAGATGGCCGCGCAGGCGGTTGCACAGCCAGTCGTAATGACTGCGGAACAGGCCGCCCACATAGTCGCTGTGAGTCGTGTCGGTGCCGGACATAGTGGCTCCATTGAAGAAGGTTGCGCGGTATGTCCGGTGTTCCGGTGCGGCGATCCTAGCAAGGAAGGCTTATTCCCTAATAATATTTAAAATTCATTTTTATAGAATATTTAAGAATAAAAGGTCGACGGTGCCAGATAGACTTTTCGCGAGCGAGCCCGCGGTGCTTTCTGGGGGCTTCAGCGCAAGCGGGCGTAGCCCAGCTCTTGCGCCTCGCGCTGATAGTCGAGAAGGATCCGGTAGTCCGCTTCGGCGGCCGGCAGCACCTCGCGCAACCCCAGGGTCGCGGCTACCGCGGGCAGTGCCGTCAGCGCCGCATTCATCGCGGCGCGAATCCGTTCGACCTGCTCCTCGCCCAGGCCGGCTACGCCGATATAGGGCAGAGTCGGGCTGAAGGCGCTGCGGGCGATCACCCGCAGGCCGGCCACTTCGTCCTCGGCGTAGCGGGCCAGGTAGGCGAAGGTCACGCTGTCGACGGCGGCCAGGTCGGCCTGCCCTTCCCGCAGCCAGCGCAGGCTCTGCCGATGGCTGCCGCTGATGCCGACGCTGGCGAAAAACCGGCCGTCGCGCTGCAACGGCGCGAGGCGCTGGCGCAGTAGGTTCATGCCGCTGTTGGAATCCTCGCCATTGATCACCCCGCGGCTGCCCCGCAGCGCCTGCAAGGTCCGGCGCGGGTCGCTTGCGCGGCCGAGCAGCAGGCTGCAATGGTTGCCGCCGGAGCTGTCCGGCAGCTCGTAACGCGGCCGGCCGATGACCCTGACCTTGCCGCACAGGGCGGTCATCAGCGGGTAGCCGCAGGTCTGGGTCAGCAACAGGCGCGGCGACCGCCACAACTGCATCAGGTCCAGCTCCCGGGCATCGAGCCGGGTCTGGCCGAGGCGTTGCAGGATCGCCGCCAGCCATTGTTCGTTGGCCTGGCGCACCGGTTCGGGGGCGACGTACATCAGCAGTTCGGCATAGCGGGCAGTCATGGTGCGCAGCTCTTGGGTCAGGGTTACAGGGCGAAGGGATGTTCGGGGCTGTCGATCGGTTTCAGGGCATGGCGCCGCAGCAGCTCGCCATAGCCCCGCACGACAAAACCGCCGCTGCGCGCCTGCCATTGCTCGCGGCGCTGGCGATAGGCCTGCGGCAGGCAGTACCAGGGCAGCCCCGGCAAGTCATGGTGCACCAGGTGCAGGTTGAGGTGCAGAAACAGCCAGGTCCATGGCCACGCCGCTTCGTTGAGTACCGTGCGCTGCTCCGCGTCAGCGTGGGGGCGGTGTTCGTAATAGGAGCGGAGCATCGCCAGCGACAGCGCCGGCACGCTCACCAACAGCAGGTAATGCCAGACCGGCAGCACACTGTAGCGGGCAACGAACGCCAGCATCAGCAGGGTCAGCGCGCCATGGGTCAGCCACATCAGCCAGGCCTGGCGGTGGCCCTGGCGCAGGCGCCGCGCTTCCTCCCGCGCCAGCGCCAGCAGGGCCAGGGGCGCGCCGAGCAGCAGGCGCCCCAGCAGGGTCTTGTTCAGCCAATGCAGGCCCTGCTCGAACGGCGAACGGCTATGCCACTGGCGCTGGCCCAGGTAACGGCTTTCCGGGTCGCGACCGGGCAGGGTCAGGTCTTCATCGCGGTGATGCTGCAGATGGCTGTCGCGGTACAGGGTGTAGGGATACCAGACGGCAAAGGGCGCGTAGCCCAGCAACTTGTTCAGCCACAGCCAGCGCGTGGGATGGCCATGCAACAGTTCATGCTGCACCGACAGCCACAGCACCAGGATCGGGATCAGCAACAGGCTGCTCGGCCAGAGCCCCAGCAGCGGGCTGGCCAGCAGCACGGCGAACCAGCTGGCGCCAGTGCCGATCAGCAACAGCCAGGTGGGCCATTCGGTACGGGCGGTGAAGGTCTGACGCAGGGTTTCGATTTCTTCGCGGTGCAGCGGATCAAAATAATGGGCCATGGCGCTACTCAGGACAGGGGCGGGCCGAAGGGCGAATCTTCGGGGTCTGGCTGTTCTGTGCAACGGGCCGGGGAAATCTTGCAGATCGATGGGTTATTGGTTTAGAAGCAAAAACAAGGAAGCCCGCGGGGCGGGCTTCGTGGGAGGGTCAATGGCCGAAAATATTGTGCTCGGCCTTTTTGGCTCGCTTGTCCGCGCGTTTCTCGACGGCGGTGCGCGCCGGTTTCTTTTTCGCCGCCTTTTTCGGTTCCACGCCTTTCATGATGCACGCTCCACACACGGGGATGGTTTATCAGGTATACACCTATCCCACGCGCCCTGCGCTTTATAATTCAGCCTTTCGAACCAGCCTGCGAACCCCATGCCCGACACCCAATACCTGCTACTCGCCGACAGCCTGCGGCCGCTGCTGAACAAGTTCTATCGGGCGCATGACTCATCGATGCGCGCGGCCGGCGAAGGGCAATCCTGGGTAGCGAAACGAGGCGCAATCGTTGCCGGGCTGAACCTGAAGCCCGTGGCCCAGGGCCACTGGCTGACCGGCCTGTTCGTCGACCCGGCCCAGCGTGGCCAGGGCATCGCCGCCCGGCTGGTGGAACGGGCCTGCGCGCCACAGGCGGGACCGATCTGGCTGTTCTGCCATCCGGACCTGCAAGCGCTGTACGAATCCATGGGGTTCGTCCCGGACCCCGCCCTGCCCCAATCCCTGGCGGACCGCCTGGCCCGTTATCGCCGGAGCAAGAGCCTGATCGCCATGGGCCGGGGTTGATCGCTCAGTCGTCGGCGTTGGGATCGAGGTCGGGGAACATCACTTCGGTAAACCCGAACTTGCTGAAGTCGCTGATCCGCGACGGGTACAGGCGCCCGATCAGGTGGTCGCACTCGTGCTGCACCACCCGCGCATGAAAGCCCGAGGCGACCCGCACGATCGGCTCGCCCCTGGGGTCGACGCCTTCGTAGCGGATGTGCTGGTAACGCTCGACCGCGCCCCGCAGCCCCGGCACCGACAGACAACCTTCCCACCCCTCCTCCAGCACCGGGCTCAAGGGGGTGATCAGGGGATTGATCAGGATCGTCTGGGGTACCGCTTCGGCCTGCGGGTAACGCGCGCTGTGCTCGAAGCCGAAGATCACCAGTTGCAGGTCGACGCCGATCTGCGGCGCGGCCAGGCCGACCCCGCCGACGCTTTCCATGGTCTGGAACATATCGTCGATCAACTGCCACAGCTCGGGGCTGTCGAACATTTCGGGCGGTACGGGTGGCGCGATGCGCAGCAGGCGCTGGTCGCCCATCTTGAGGATTTCACGGATCATGTTCAGGCTTCGTCAGAGGTCGGCTTGAGCGAGTGGTCCCGGCCCAGTCCCGATACGTGTTGTTTAGGCTCGCCGTGCTCGCCGGGAGCCCTTTCTCCAGGGCTCTTGCCTTCGGACGACATGTGTTCGATCACCGCATTCATCTCCGCCCCCAGCAACAGCACCGCCGAGGAAATGTAGAAGTACAGCAGCAGGACGATGATCGCTCCGATACTGCCATACATGGCGTTGTAGTTGGCGAAGGTCTTCACATAAAAGGCGAAGGCCAGCGAGGCGACTATCCACACCACCACCGCCAGCACCGAGCCCGGGGTGATGAGGCGAAATTCCTGTTTCACATCGGGCATCACGTAGTAGATCAAGGCCACGGCGACCATCATCAGGATCACGATCACCGGCCAGCGCAGGATGGTCCAGACGGTGACGATAAAGTCCTCCAGGCCGACCTGCCCGGCGATCCAGCCCATCACCTGCGGCCCGAGCACCATCAGCGCCGCGGCCGCCAGGAGCATGCCGGCGATGCCGACGGTGTAGATGATCGACAGCGGGAAACGCTTCCACAGCGGGCGTTTTTCCACCACGTCGTAGGCGGCGTTCATCGCGCTCATCATCAGCCGCACGCCGGCCGAGGCGGTATACAGCGCAATCACGATACCCACCGAGAGCAGGCCGCCCTTGGATTGCTGCAACTGGTCGATCACCGGGTTGACCTGCTCCAGGGCCTCGGGCGGCAGCACCAACTCCGATTGCAGGCGCAACCAGGAGAAGAAGTCCGGCAGATGCAGGAAACCGATCAGGGCGATCAGGAACAGGATGAAGGGGAACAGCGAGAACAGCATCTGATAGGCCAGTGCCGAGGCATAGGTCGACATTTCGTCGGCGATGAACTCGCTGACCGTGCGCACCAGCACACGATGCAGGGGCTGGCCTTTCAAATCCGGGAAAATCATAGCGTCTCCTTTCGCCGCAATGTGTGTGGTCGGTGGCGACTCAGAGGCCGTTTTCTACAACAAACTAGCCTAGTTTGGCGACTTTGAACCCTTTCGTCTCGTTTCGTGCCATGACCGACAAGAAAACGGCTTCCGCCGATGCTTTGTACCCTTCCAGACTTCTCGTAGGGGGGTCAGTCATTTCCCCCCTGGGCATTTCATCGCCTTATTTAGCCGCCTCACGCAGGTTGCGCTTTATGTTTGCCGGCCAACCCATGAGAATGCGCAACGTATTCAGGCTCCGCGCCGAAGATCCAATCCCGTAGGAATGTTATGAAACTCGATAAAAAGCTGGCCATCGCCCGCCGAAACCAGGAACTGGGCGGTGCGGTGCTGGGCGTCAACAACTGCCACTTCGCGGAACTGAGCCGCAACCGCAATATCTGGTGGTTCGATCTGCCGGTCAGCCGCCTGGCCATCGGGCAGTACGAATGGGTCCACCTGCTGCTCTACACCCCGAGCAGCGACCAGTTGCTGCACCTGAAGGTGCCGACCCTGTTCCTGCGCGAGAAACTGGAAGGCCTGGTGGTACGCAACGCCGGCAAGCGCAAGGCGGCCCTGAGCCTGGAACTGAGCGCCGACAAGGACTGCTTCCTCACCGATGTACGCCCCGCCGGCACCGGCGTGAACTTCGCGCAGTTCCAGCAGTAATCCGGCGAACAGCGCCCAAGAAAAAGCCCCGCGAATGCGGGGCTTTTTTGTTGGCCTGGCGCCTTACTTCTTCACGCCCAGCTTCTTCAGCTCTTCGTCGCGCAGCTCGCGGCGCAGGATCTTGCCGACGTTGGTGGTCGGCAGGGCATCGCGGAACTCGATGGCCTTGGGCACCTTGTAGCCGGTGACATTGGCGCGCATGTGCTCCATCACTTGCTCCTTGGTCAGGGTCACACCCGGCTTGGCGACGATGAAGATCTTGATCGACTCGCCCGACTTCTCGTCCGGCACACCGATGGCCGCGCACTGCAGCACGCCCGGCAGGGTCGTGAGCACGTCTTCCAGTTCGTTCGGGTACACGTTGAAACCGGAGACCAGGATCATGTCTTTCTTGCGATCGACGATGCGGATGTAGCCATCGGGCTGGATCAGCGCGATGTCGCCGGTCTTCAGCCAGCCATCGCTCATCACCTCATCAGTGGCGTCCTGGCGCTGCCAGTAACCCTTCATCACCTGCGGGCCCTTGACGCACAGCTCGCCGACTTCACCCAGCGGCAGCTCGTTGCCGGCGTCGTCGACGATCCGGCACAGGGTCGACGGCACCGGGATGCCGATGGTGCCGACCTGGATATTCTGCCCCGGGTTGACGGTGGCCACCGGGCTGGTTTCGGTCATGCCGTAACCTTCGCAGATCGGGCAACCGGTCACGTCCTTCCAACGCTCGGCCGCCGCCAGTTGCAGCGCCATGCCACCGGACAGGGTGACTTTCAGCGCCGAGAAATCCAGCTTGCGGAAGTTTTCGTTGTTGCACAGGGCCACGAACAGGGTGTTGAGGCCGACGAAGCCGCTGAACTTCCACTTCGACAGTTCCTTGACCATCGCCGGCAGGTCGCGCGGGTTGCTGATCAGGATGTTGTGGTTGCCGCTCAGCATCATCGCCATGCAATGAAAGGTGAAGGCATAGATGTGGTACAGCGGCAGCGGCGTGATCAGGATCTCGCAACCCTGATTGAGGTTGGAGGCCATCAGCGCCCGGCACTGCAGCATGTTCGACACCAGGTTGCGATGGGTCAGCATCGCGCCCTTGGCCACGCCGGTGGTGCCGCCGGTGTATTGCAGCACGGCCACGTCGCTGCTGGCCGGGCTCGCGTCCTTCACCGGCTGGCCATGGCCCTTGCTCAGTACGTCGTTGAACTTGACGGCCTTGGGCAGGTGATAGGCCGGCACCATCTTCTTCACGTACTTGATGACGCTGTTGATCAGCAGGCGCTTGAGCGGCGGCAGCAGGTCCGCCACTTCGGTGACGATCACATGCTTGACGCCGGTCTTGGGCACCACGGCTTCGGCCAGGTGCGCCATGTTGGCCAGGCAGACCAGGGCCTTGGCGCCGGAGTCGTTGAATTGGTGTTCCATTTCCCGCGCGGTGTAGAGCGGGTTGGTATTGACCACGATCAGACCGGCGCGGATAGCGCCGAATACTGCGACCGGGTACTGCAGGACGTTGGGCAGTTGCACGGCGATTCGATCGCCGGGCTGCAAATCGGTATGCTGTTGCAGATACGCGGCAAAAGCACCTGACAGTTCGTACAGCTCACCGTAGGTGAGTGTCTTGCCGAGGTTGCTAAAGGCCGGCTTGTTGGCAAAGCGTTGGC
The DNA here is from genome assembly GCF_050280705.1 of Pseudomonas sp. NPDC089530. NCBI lineage: Bacteria > Pseudomonadati > Pseudomonadota > Gammaproteobacteria > Pseudomonadales > Pseudomonadaceae > Pseudomonas > Pseudomonas sp. NPDC089530. Next base: position 60,400 of record NZ_JBNNVU010000012.1, read on the forward strand.
AGGACTGCTTCAACACTGCCTGAATATTCGGATACTCGTCTGGATTGATTTCGGCAGCAATCCCAGCTGGGTACTTATCCTTCCAAAAGTCTTCGATCATGGAAGCCCACTCCTCAGCAACGCGAATTCGTCAGCGCACTTGATGCGATTATTATTTGTCTGTCTTTTTATGGGTGAATCTGGCTGTTTAGATAGGCCGAGAAGTCACAAAGCGCGCCGAGAGTAGCAGCTTTGCCAAGGGCCGACTAGAGCCAAAGCAGCTCCAAACAGTCACTTTTGTGACTCAAGAATATTCAATAGTCATTTTTAGAGCAAAAATTCTAGCACCCCGGATTCCGCTCTGGGACGGGCCTTTGCGGCCTGCAAAAGCAGCGCGAGCAAGCTTCGCTCCTACAGAAACCGAAGGCCCTGGCAGGAACGACGTTTGCTCGCGATAACCGCGCCACGGCGCGGGAGGTGTTACATCCGGTGATACATCAGGCGATGTCGCGCAGCTCCCGACGCAGGATCTTGCCTACCGGCGTCATCGGCAACGACTCACGCAACACGATGTGCTTGGGCACCTTGTAGCCGGTGAAGTTGGCCTTGCAGTAGGCCTTCAGCTCTTCCAGGCTGACCCCCGATTCGCGGGCCACCACGAACAGCTTCACCGCCTCGCCCGAACGTTCGTCCGGCACACCGATCACCGCGCAATTGGCGACTTTCGGGTGGGCCATCACCACGTCTTCGATTTCGTTGGGGTACACGTTGAAACCCGAGACGATGATCATGTCTTTCTTGCGGTCGACGATGCGCACGAAACCGTCGGGATCGATCACCGCGATATCCCCGGACTTGAACCAGCCCTCGGTATCCAGCACCTCGCTGGTGGCGTCCGGCTTCAGCCAGTAGCCCTTCATGATCTGCGGACCCTTGATGCACAGCTCGCCGCGCTCGCCCAACGGCTGCTCGACCCCCTGGTCGTCGATGACCTTGAGGGTCGTACCGGGCACCGGCAGCCCCACCGTACCCAGGCGCGACTGGTCGCCGTAAGGGTTGGTGCAGGCCACGGGCGAGGTTTCGGTCAGGCCGTAGCCTTCGGTGATGCGGCAGCCCGTCAGTTGCGCCCAGCGCTCGGCGGTGGCCTTGACCAGCGCCGTGCCCCCGGAGTTGGTGAGCTTGAGATTGGAGAAGTCGAGGCTCTTGAACTCGGGATGATCCATCAGCGCGACAAACAAGGTATTCAGCCCCAGCAACGCCGAGAAGCGCCACTGCTTCAGCTCCTTGATGAAGCCGCCGATGTCCCGCGGATTGGTGATCAGCACGTTGTGGTTGCCGGTGACCATCATGCACATGCAGTTCGCAGTGAAGGCATAGACGTGGTACAGCGGCAGCGGCGCGATCATCACCTCCTGGCCTTCGCGCAGCAGCGGATGGCCGTCGGCGCCCAACTGGCCGAGGCAGGCCCGGGCCTGTTGCATATTGGCCACCAGGTTGCCGTGGGTCAGCATCGCGCCCTTGGCCAGCCCCGTGGTGCCGCCGGTGTATTGCAGCACGGCGACGTCGTCCAGGCTGGCGGGCAGCGGCTTGATCGACTGGCCGCGGCCCAGGCGCAGCGCGCTCTTGAAGGAGAGGGCCTGGGGCAGGCGGTAGGCCGGCACCATCTTCTTGACCTTGTCGACCAGGGTATTGACCAGCCAGCCCTTGGCGGACGGCATCAGGTCGCCCATCTTCGCCTCGATCAGGTACTGGATCCCGGTGTCGGGCAGCACCTCCTCGACTTTCTGCCCGAACAGGTTCATGTACACCAGGGCCCGCGCGCCGGAATCCTTGAACTGGTGACGCATTTCCCGGACGGTGTACAGCGGGTTGGTGTTGACCACGATCAGCCCGGCGCGCAAGGCGCCGAATACGGCGATCGGGTAATGCAGGACGTTGGGCATCTGCACCGCGATGCGGTCGCCCGGCACCAGGTCGGTGCTGCTTTGCAGGTAGCCGGCGAATGCGGCGCTGTAGCGCTCCAGCTCGGCGTAGGTCAGGGTCACGCCCATGTTGCTGAAGGCCGGGCGGTCGGCGAATTTCTTGCAGGAACGTTCGAACACCTCGATCACCGACTTGTAGGCACCCAGATCGATATCGACGGGCACGCCGACCGGGCGTTTGTCATTCCAGAAATCAGGCTGCATTGTTCTTGTCCTCGTTACCTGAGTTGTCCGGGCCGCTTCCGACGCTACCAAAGCGGGGCTCTGCGGACGTTAGCAGCTATGGCCAATAGGGCAAATATGGGCCGCTACGTCATTGATAACGTGAATCTTGCCGCCATGGCGCGCACAGATCGGACGGGGCCACGGCGATGAGCTATACAATGCAACGACCCTGCGCAAAGGAATCGCCATGATCCACCACTCTTTCTGGCTGACCGCGAGCGACCACAGCCAGCTCTACGTCAACCAGTGGCTGCCGGATGCCTCGCTCAAGGCCGTGATCCTGCTGGCCCACGGCATGGCCGAGCACAGCGGGCGCTACGCCAGGCTGGCGGCGGCGTTGTGCGCCGAGGGTTACGGTGTCTATGCCCTGGATCAGCGCGGCCATGGCAAGACTGCCGAGCATGGCGTGCTCGGGCACTTCGCCGACCACGACGGCTGGTGCAAGGTGGTGGGCGACCTGGCCAGCCTCAACCAGTGCATCGGCCAGCGGCACCCGGGCAAGCCCATCGTGCTGCTGGGCCACAGCATGGGCAGCTACATCGCCCAGGCCTACCTGCTGCACCACAGCGCCAGCCTGGACGGGGCGATCCTCAGTGGCTCGAACTTCCAGCCGGTGGCGCTGTACCGCGTCGCCCGCCAGATCGCCCGCTTCGAACGCTGGCGCCAGGGCGCCCTGGGCCGCAGCGCGTTGATCGAGTGGCTGTCCTTCGGCTCGTTCAACAATGCCTTCAAACCCAACCGCACAGCCTTCGACTGGCTCAGCCGCGACCCCGACGAGGTCGACAAGTACGTCCACGATCCGCTCTGCGGCTTTCGCTGCAGCAACCAATTGTGGATCGACCTGCTGGGCGGCCTGCAGCAGATCAGCAAGGCTTCCAACCTGGCCCAGATCGATCCGGGCCTGCCATTGCTGGTGATGGGCGGAGAATGTGATCCGGTGAGCGACGGCATACGTCTCAAGGATCTGTCCGGCGCTCTGCGCGAGGCTGGCAACCAGTACCTGCAGCTCAATATCTACCCGCAGGCACGGCACGAATTGTTCAATGAAAGCAACCGCGACGAAGTGACGGCCGATGTGCTGGCCTGGCTCAACCAGGTGTTGCAGCATCGCCGGCCGCCGAAGACCGAATGAGTTTTTTTACCCTCAGTACATTTCAACACAGGACTTGAGAGAGATGACCCAGGTTACCAACACCCCGTACGAAGCCCTTGAAGTCGGCCAGACCGCCAGCTACAGCAAGCACGTGGAAGAGCGTGACATCCAGCTGTTCGCCGCCATGTCCGGCGACCACAACCCGGTGCACCTGGACGCCGAGTTCGCCGCCGCCAGCATGTTCAAGGAGCGCATCGCCCACGGTATGTTCAGCGGTGCGTTGATCAGTGCCGCAGTGGCCTGCGAGCTGCCTGGGCCGGGCACCATTTACATCGGCCAGCAGATGAGTTTCCAGAAGCCGGTGAAGATCGGCGACACCCTGACCGTGCGCCTGGAGATCCTCGAAAAACTGCCGAAATTCCGCGTGCGTATCGCCACCCGTGTGTTCAACCAGCGCGATGAGCTGGTGGTGGACGGCGAAGCCGAAATCCTCGCCCCGCGCAAACAGCAGACCGTGACCCTGCCGACCCTGCCGGCCATCAGCATCGGCTGAGATTCCCCGTAGCCCGGTAGCCGCTGCCGAGCTCTGGCGAGGCTGCGACAGGACCGCAGGTCCTCCTGCGGCCTCAAGACCCTGCGCCCCCTTCGGGGTCGATCGCAGCCTCGCAGGCTCGGCAGCGGCTACAGGGGAATTGTGACTATCGACTGCCCTCCTCCACCTGCACGCTCGCCGTCATCCCGGCGCTCAGGTTGACCCCTTCGGGCACCTTGTCGAGCCTGATCCGCACCGGAATCCGCTGCGCCAGCCGCACCCAATTGAAGGTCGGTTCCACCTCGGCCAGCAGTTGCCCGTCCGGCGTGGTGTTACGGTCGGTGATACCGCGGCTGATGCTTTCCACATGGCCCTGCAGAGCCTCGCCCGCGCTCATCAGCCAGACCTTGACCGGGTCGCCGACCTGGATCCGCGGCAGTTTGGTTTCCTCGAAATAGGCCTGCACGTAGAAGGTCGAATCGTCGATCAGGGCCATCACCGACTGCCCGGTGTTCACGTAATTGCCTTCGGCCAGGCGCAGGTTGGTGATGTGCCCGCTGCGTGGCGCCAGGACCTGGCTGCGCGCCAGGTTGAGCTCGGCGACCTTGGCCTCGGCCTGGGCCTGGCGCAGCTCACCACGGGCCACGCCGGCGTTGATCTGGGCGTTCTCCCGCAGCTCGGTACTGATCGCCGCCGGGCCGAGGCTGGCCCGGCGACTGGCTTCGTGTTCCTTCAGGTTGAGTTGCTGCTGACGGGTCTGCACCACCGCCTGGGCCTTTTCCAGCGCCGCCTCGAAGCGCTCGCGGTCGATGCTCAGCAACAGCTCGCCAGCCTTCACCGCCTGGTTGTCCCGGACCTTGAGTTCGCGCACCCAGCCGGATACGTCGGGGGCGACTATCACCACGTCCGCGCGAATCCGCGCATCCCGGGTCCAGGGCGTGAGCATGTAGTACTGCCACAGGTGAAAGCCGGCGAACAGCGCCGCCGCCACCAGGCACAGGGTAAAAGCGATACGCACGGAGGCACGCATGAACAACTCCTTATAAAGGTCCGAGTACGACAGTGACCAACGTCAGGACGCAGACGTACAAGGCCACATCGAACAGTGCTTCGTGCCAGATCCAGCGCCCTAGCGGCGTTACGCGCAGCAACATACGCAACGCCCCGGTCAGCACCAGCGCCAGCACCACATAAATCAGAAACGGGCTGAGCAACACTCCACCCAGCGACCACTCACGCAGCCCCATGGCTTTCCTCCTGCTGCCGGCACCAGGCGTGCCAGCTCTTCTGCAATTGCACCACCGCGCCCTGGGCCAGCTTCAAGGCGTCGCTGGGCGGATGGCTCTCCAGACTGCGCAAAAAGACCGCGCTGGACTCTGCCAGCGCTTCGCCGCGGCCGGCCCCCGGCCCCTGCTGCAGCACCTTCTCCAGATGCTCCAGATAGCGCCGCTGCGGAACCTGCGCCGGTACTCCGGCCGCCGCCAGGCTCAGGCGCAGGTGCATCAGCTCGTCGCCGATATCCAGCCCCAGCAGGCCATCGTCCCAGCGGCTGCGGGCCTGCTCCGGCAACTCCGGGTAATGCCGCGCCAGTTGCAGCAGGCGGTCGGCCATGCGCCCGCCGAACCAGCTTTCCGCGCCGCGCAGGTTGCGCCGAGTCAGGCGTACCAGGTCGTGCAGGGTCGCCGCCAGCAGGCGCCGTCCGTGCCAGGTCGGGTCACGCAAGATCAACAGCTGGAATGCCAGCACCGCGGCGCCCACGCCCAGCGTCATCGCCTGGGCGCTGTTGAGGAAGCTGGCGACATCGAAGCTCATCCGGTTCTGCGGCGAAATCAGTACCACGAAGTGCAGGCAGAACGAGGTGGCCGTGGCGCCGATCTGCGGCTTGGCCATGCCCAGCGCGCCAAAAAACAGCGGCACGCCCATGCCCATCGCGAGCAAGGCAAAACTGCTCCACTGCGGCAGCAGGATCTGCCCGACCACGAACGCCACCGGGATCGCCAGGAAAATACCGCGCATGAAACTCATGCCGATCTGCGCGCCGTTTTCCCGGCTGGCGAACAGGCCGCACACCACGCAGGTCAGCAGCATTGCCCCCGAGGCCGCCGGCCAGGCCGTGGCCAGCCAGAAGCTGGCCACGGTCAAAAAGGCCAGGGCGCTGCGGGCGCCAAACAGCAATGCCAGGGACAGATCGCGATGGGGCGTCAGGGTCGCCGGCTGCTCTATCGGCGCCTTGCCCTCCTCCACCGCCTGCAACGCCACGCCAGCCGCCAGGGCGGTGTCGAGCAACAGGGCGAAACGGGCCAGGCAATAACTTTGCGCCGAACTGATGGCCGGGTCGCGGGAGGCCTCCAGCAACTGCGCCCGCAGCGCTTGCAGGGTTGAGGTGTCCTCGGCCGCCAGGGCTTGCTGCACCTGTTCCATCCAGGGCACCAGTTGATCCGCTTCGGCCGGCTCCAGTTGCTTCCATTGCCGGCGTACCGAACGGGAAATGCGCAGCAGCATCAGCAGCTTCTGGCTCAGGCCGCCGATCGCCCGCGCCCGCTGCCGGCCCAGGGGGCCTTCGAACCAGGCGTGCTCGCGCTGGGAGTCCACGGCGACGATGCGCCCGAGGATTTCCAGCAGCCCTTTGCGCGCCAGCGCATCGCCAGCCAGGGTCGCCCGCGCCGTGTGCATCCCGCTTTGCCAGGCGCTGCGTGCCTGTTGCATCAACTGCCGTTCGACCCGCAGCGGCCAGAGCAAGGCGCTGCTGGCGGTGGCGCAGATAATGCCCAGGGAGATTTCCGTACAGCGCGCCACCGCCTGGTCGAAGATCGACAACGGATGGGTGATGGCCGGCAAGGCGATGATCGCCACGGTGTAGCCGGCCAGCACGAACGAATAGGACCAGGCGCTGCGCAGCAGGGTCGAACTGGCGGTACACAGCCCCAGCCACAGGGCCAGGGCCAGCAGGAACAGCCAGGGCGTCTGGGCGAACAGCCCCATGAACGCCACCGACATGCAGGTCCCCACCAGGGTCCCCAGCAGTCGCGCCATGCCTTTTTGCAGGACCATCCCCGACAGCGGCTGGGCCACGATGATCGCGGTCATCAAGGCCCAGGACGGCTGCTCCAGCCCCCAGCGCATGGCCAGCCACAACGCCAGCCCGGCGCCGAGCACGGTCTTGATCGCGAATTGCACGGCCGCCAGGTTGGGGGCGAACAGCGCCTGCAAAGTGATACGCACGGAAAGAACCCCGGGGAGGACAAGACAACGATAGTTGCAATGGGACGAGAGGATGAACCGAACAAATTATTAGCTAGCTAACTATCATTAGTCCAGTACTAAATGAGGGACACCAAGAACGCCAGGCCGGCTGGCGCTCTTCAGTCCGGACCAGCGAGGACGGAAGCGCAGTTCTGTATCCGCGTTATTTGCCTGATCTGTCATTTGGCCTGCCTGCGTAATGCCTGTATTTTCCAGGGTGTTCGTCACCTCAACAGACAGTCGCCATGAATCCCGAAACCCTCGAATTGCTGGTCACCCGCGAAATGCCCTATGGCAAGTACAAGGGCCGTATCCTCGCCGACCTGCCCGGCCCCTACCTGAACTGGTTCGCCCGCCAGGGTTTCCCCCACGGCGAGTTGGGCGGCCTGCTGGCGCTGATGCATGAAATCGATCACAACGGCCTTTCCGACCTGCTGGACCCGTTGCGGGCCAAACACGGTAAACCCAAGCCCCGCCATTGAGCCCCACCCACCACCATCGAACAGAGACGCCCCCATGCCACGGATTGCCCAACTCGCCCGCGACGAAGACTACTGGCGGGAAATCGCCCGGCGCTATGACGTCGAACCCGGGCCGATCAACCTGGAAAACGGCTATTTCGGACGCATGAGCCGCGCCGTGGTCGAGGAGTACCAGCAGCAGATCGCCTTCGTGAACCGCAGCAACTCGGTGCACGTGCGCCAGCATTTCGATCGGATCGGCAGCCTGCAGATTCGCCAGCAACTGGCCGAACTGCTCGGCGTCGACAGCCAGGCGCTCGCCCTCACCCGCAGCGCCGCCGAGGCGCTGCAATCGCTGATCCGCAACTACAACCGCCTCGAACCGGGCGACCAGGTGCTGTTCAGCGATCTGGACTACAGCAGCGTCAAGGGCGCCATGCGCTGGCTGGCCCGTTACCGCGGGGTCGAGGTGATCGAGATCGAGCACGCCCACCCGGCGAGCTTCGACAGCCTGCTGGCCAGCTACCGCCAGGCGTTCGAGCGCTACCCGCGCCTGAAGCTGATGGCCCTGACCCACGTCACCCATCGCACCGGGCTGGTGATGCCGATCCAGGCCATCGCCCTGGAGGCCCGGGAACGGGGGATCGACGTGGTCCTCGACGGCGCCCACGCCCTGGCCCAGGTGGATTTCGACCTCAAGGAACTGGGCGTGGCGTTCGCCGGCTACAACCTGCAGAAATGGATGGGCGCGCCCTTGAGCCTGGGTTTTGCCTACATCGACCCGCAACGCCTGGGCGATATCGACCCGGACATGGGTGAGGATCATTACGCCCCGAATGACATCCGCTCCCGGGCGCCCTACGGCACGCCGAACATTCCGGCCTGGCTGACCCTGCCCCGGGTGTTCGACGAGCACCGCAGCCTGGGCGGCGCGGCCCTCAAGGGCGCGCGCCTGAATTACCTGCGCGACCTGTGGGTGAGCCAGGTGCGCGACTTGCCAGGCATCGAGGTGCTGACCCCGGACGACCCGCGGCTGTATTGCAGCATCACCTCGTTCCGCTTCACCCGCCATGCGGACCAGCAGGCAATGGCCAAGCAGCTGCTCGAGGAATACAACCTGTTCACCGTAGTCCGCGACGGCTCGCGATGCGGACCCTGCATCCGAGTCACGCCGGGCTTCACCACCCCGGCCTCGGATATCCAGTTGCTGGTCGAGGCGCTAGTGCATCTGAGCGGCTGAAATCTGGCGCCGCTGTAGGAGCGCAGCTTGCGCGCGATCCGCGTAAAGGCCATCCAACCCCGTTGCCTGGCCCACCGTCATCGCGAGCAAGCTTCGCTCCTACAGAAGATCGCGCGTCGCCAGGCAGCTTTTCTCCAGGCAAAAAAAAACGGTGCACCGACCAAGCGCACCGTAAAGCCGTAGAACACACCAACGAATTTCGTAAAAAGCCGGAAAACGATCAGTCCAGCAGAGCCAGGGCCTCGGCCGTGCACTCCTGGATCCGCGCCCAGTCGCCGTTCTTCACCCACTCGGGGTCGAGCATCCAGCTACCGCCGACGCACATCACGTTCTTCAACGCCATGTAGCTCTTGATATTGGCCGGACCGACACCGCCGGTCGGGCAGAATTTCACTTCGCCGAACGGACCGCCCAGGGCCTTGATCGCCGCCACGCCGCCGCTGACTTCCGCCGGGAACAGCTTGAAGCGGCGATAGCCCAGGCTATATCCCTCCATGATCCCGGAGGCATTGCTGATCCCCGGCAACAGCGGGACCGGGCTGGCGACGCTGGCTTCCAGCAGGTCGCGGGTAATGCCCGGGGTGACGATGAACTGCGAACCGGCGGCTTCGGCAGCGGCCAGCATCTGCCGGTCGAGCACGGTACCGGCACCGGTCACCAGCTCCGGACGCTGCTCGCGCAGAATCTGGATCGCCTTGAGGCCAAACTGCGAGCGCAGGGTCACTTCCAGGGCGGTCAGGCCACCGGCGGCCAGAGCGTCCGCCAGGGGCAGCACGTCCTGTTCGCGGGCGATGGTGATCACCGGCAGAATCCGCGCCTTGGCGCAGAGGCTGTCGATCAGGGCAACTTTATCCGCCATGGAAACGGTCGGTTGTGGGGTTGTCATAGCGGCTGATCCTTGGCTCATGGGCACCAGTAAATCTCTAAGGGAGGTTGCAGGAAGGCACGAATCGGCATCGCGGCGACATCGTCACCAGCCAGTGCGGCACTCAGGGTGGTCAACTTGGATTGACCGGAAATCGACAGCACACTGAACGCGGCCGAAGCCAGCAAGGCGCGGCTCATGCTCAGGCGCTGATGGGGCACGCTCGGCGCCAGCATCGGCCAGCAGCGACGCTGGCCATCGGCCTGGAGGGCCTCGGCCAGGTTCGGGCTGTTGGGGAACAGGGAGGCGGTATGCCCGTCATCGCCCATGCCCAGGATCAGCGCATCGATGGCCGATACCTCGGCCAGCAGGCGATCGGCCTTGATCGCGGCCTCTTCGAGGTTCGCCGCCGCGTTGTACAGGCTGAGGAATTTCGCCTCGGCCGCCGGGCCCTGCAGCAGGTAGCGCTTGAGCAAGCCGGCGTTGCTGTCGGCGTGCTCCACCGGCACCCAGCGTTCGTCCGCCAGGGTCACCAGGACCTTGGACCAGTCCAGCTGCTGCTTGGCCAGGTGCTGGAAGAACGCCACCGGGCTGCGCCCGCCGGACACCACCAGGGTGGCTTCGCCGCGGACCTGGATCGCCTGGCTCAATTGCCCGGCCACCTTCAGCGCCAGCCCCTCGGCCAGCAGCACAGGGCTACGGAACTCGTGGGCGTGCACGCCCTGGGGCAGCTTCAATTTAGATATCGCCATACCACGACCTCCCGTCCCGCGTGATCAGTGCGATGGAGCTCATCGGCCCCCACGAGCCGGCCGCATACGGCTTGGGCGCGTCGCCGGATTTCTTCCAGCCGGCGATCAGCTGGTCGCACCATTTCCACGCGGCTTCGATTTCATCTTTGCGGACAAACAGGTTCTGGTTGCCACGCATCACTTCCAGCAACAACCTCTCGTAGGCATCGGGAATCCGCGCACTGCGGTAGGTGTCGGAAAAATTCAGCTGCAACGGGCCGCTGCGCAGTTGCATGCCCTTGTCCAGGCCTTGCTCCTTGGTCATCACCCGCAGGGAGATCCCTTCGTCCGGCTGCAGGCGGATGATCAGTTTGTTACTGATCTGCAGACGCTGCTCGGGGGCGAAGATGTAGTGCGACGGCTCCTTGAAGTGGATGACGATCTGCGACAGCTTCTGTGGCATGCGCTTGCCGGTCCGCAGGTAGAACGGCACCCCGGCCCAGCGCCAGTTGCGGATGTCGGCCCGCAGGGCGACGAAGGTCTCGGTGTCGCTCTGGGTGTTGGAATTCTCTTCCTCCAGGTACCCCGGCACCGCCTTGCCTTCGCTGTGCCCGGCGATGTACTGGCCGCGCACCACCTGGGTGGTCAGGCCTTCCGGGCTGATCGGCGCCAGGGCCTTGAGCACCTTGACCTTCTCGTCGCGGATGCTGTCGGCCGAGAGGTCGGCCGGCGGGTCCATGGCGATCAGGCAGAGCAGCTGCAGCAGGTGGTTCTGGATCATGTCCCGCAACTGGCCGGCCTTGTCGAAGTAGCCCCAGCGGCCTTCGATGCCGACCTTCTCGGCCACGGTAATTTCAACGTGGGAGATGTAGTTCTGGTTCCACTGGGTTTCGAACAGGCTGTTGGCGAAACGCAGGGCGATCAGGTTCTGCACCGTCTCCTTGCCCAGGTAGTGGTCGATGCGATAGATGCGGTTCTCCGGGAAGAACTGCGCCACCGCGTCGTTGACCTTGCGCGACGATTCCAGGTCCGAGCCGATGGGCTTTTCCAGCACCACGCGGGTGTTGTCGGCCAGGCCCGCCTTCGACAGGTTCTCGCAGATCGCCCCGTACACCGCCGCCGGCGTGGCGAAATAGGCGATCAGGCGCTGCTCGCGCCCGGCCACTTCGGCCAGGGCCAGATAGTCCTCGGCCTTGAGGAAATCCACATGCAGGTAGGTCAGGCGCGCCAGGAAGCGCTCCAGCACCGCGGCGTCGATCTCCTTGGCGCCAACGTACTTGCGCAGCTCGGCTTCAATGGACGCCAGATGCTGCTGCTCGCTGCCCGGCTCGCGGGCCAGGGCGAGGATCCGCGTGTCGTCATGCAGCAGGCCGGCGCCGTCGAGCTGGTACAGGGCAGGAAACAGTTTGCGAAGCGCCAGATCCCCCAGCGCGCCGAACAAGGCAAAGGTGCAGGGTTCAACCGTTATCGAAGGCATGATGTTTGTTCTTTTATCAAGTTCAGTTAGAAATACCTTTTTTCAAGGCATCACTCAAGGGAAAATGTAGTAATAAACACAACATTTTTGCAAAATACAGATTCGAAGTGGTGGTCAGCCGGAGCCATCAGTAGGATAAGCCACCGCCAAAGACCGGTTAAGACCGGCCTCCTTTGCATTGCCGACCCAGGAAAACCTTAATGGACCGCGTGCGAAATCTTCTGGAACAGATCCAGAATCGCCTTGAAGAATTGAACAAGGCGGAACGTAAAGTCGCCGAAGTCATCCTGCTCAACCCACAGCAGGCGACCCGCTTCAGCATCGCCGCCCTCGCCCAGGCCGCTTCGGTCAGCGAGCCGACGGTCAACCGTTTCTGCCGCTCGTTCGGCGTCAGCGGCTACCCGGAACTCAAGCTGCAGCTGGCCCAGAGCCTGGCCAGCGGCGCGGCGTACGTCAGCCGCGCGGTGGAAGCCGACGACAACCCCGAGGCCTACACCCAGAAAATCTTCGGCAGCGCCATCGCCTCCCTGGACAGCGCCTGCCAGGCCCTGGACCCGAACCTGATCAGCCGCGCCGTCGACCTGTTGATCCAGGCCCGGCAGATCCACTTCTTCGGCCTCGGCGCCTCGGCCCCGGTGGCCCTCGATGCCCAGCACAAGTTCTTCCGCTTCAACCTGGCGGTGACCGCCCACGCCGATGTGCTGATGCAGCGGATGATCGCCTCGGTGGCCCACACCGGCGAGCTGTTCGTGATCATTTCCTATACCGGGCGCACCCGCGAGCTGGTGGAAGTGGCGCGCATCGCCCGGGAAAACGGCGCCTCGGTGCTCGGCCTGACCGCCGCCAACTCGCCGCTGGCCAAGGCCAGCACCCTGAGCCTGAACATCCCGCTGCCGGAAGACACCGACATCTACATGCCGATGACCTCGCGGATCATCCAGCTCACTGTGCTCGACGTACTCGCCACCGGCATGACCCTGCGCCGCGGCGTAGACTTCCAGCCGCACCTGCGCAAGATCAAGGAAAGCCTCAACGCCAGCCGCTACCCGGTGGGCGACGAGTTCGGCTGATTTTGCGTCGACCCTATCGCGGGCAAGCCCGAACGCTCACTTCAGCCCCCGCCCGCGCCTGCAAGCTCAAATGCGCCCGCTCCCCCGGCGCCAGGCACAGGCTGTCGGTGCCGCCCGCCGCCGCTTCGACGCAGACGAACCCCGCCACCTCGTTCCAGCTCACCCCCAACAGCGGCCGACTGCCCGGATGCCAGACCACGGTGTCGGCGGTATCGCCGGTGTCGATGCGCAATTCACGCTGCCAGGCGTGGTCCTTGAGCTGCAATTCGCCCTCGTGCTGGAACACCCGCTGGCAGCCGCCATCGACCCGCAACTCGCCGGTCTGCCGGCATGCCTGGCGGCTCAACTGGTCGTAACCCTCGGCGCCGTCGAGCCCAGACAGCGCTACCTCACCAACGTCGCCAATACGCCAGTAGGCGTGCAAAGCCTGGCTCAGCTGGCACGGCAGGCTGTCCTGATGCTCGGTGCTCAGGCGCAGGTCCATGCTTTCGCCGAGGTGCGCGTGCAGGTCGACCTGCCAGTCGCACAGCTGCAACTGCCAGTGCAGGGACACGCCTTCGTCATCGCTGCTGCTGTCGAGCAACTTCCAGTCCAGCAGCCGGGCCCAGCCGTGGGACGGCCAGGCGTTCTCGCTCGGGTGACGGCCGTACCAGGGCCAGCACACCGGCACCCCGCCACGAATCGCCCCCACTTGCGGCCACTTCGCCGCGCACCACAGCCAGGGCTTCTGCCCGGTCGGCTGGAAGTGCAGCAACTGCGCGCCCTGGCGACTGAACACCGCCTGGCACAGCGGGTGGTCGATCACCAGCACATCGCGCATCTGATACCGCTCCCAGGCGAAGGTCGGGCGTTCGCGCAAGGTCCTGAAAAAGCGTTGTAGCGGATGCTCATGCATGGGCCACGGTCCTGAATATCATTGCTGTCTCGATAGTCGTCATGCTGCGCGGATTCCCGCAGGCGAAGTCGCTCGCAAAAAAAAGCGGATAGCCTGAGCCATCCGCAACAATGCGCACATGGAGAGGGAGCTTATCGCAACAGCGTTAGGCTCTGTACGAAAAGTGGCTGCGCGCTGGGCACCTTCGGTGCTACGCAGGCCATGCTGCGTTAAAAACAGGCTCGTGCGCGAGTCCGATCGGAATGCTCATTTAGGCCCCTAAACTCCGCGTCCTCGCCTGTTTTTGCCTTGCCTGGCCTTCGCTCGCCGACTTTTCATCCAGACCCTAGAACACCGACTGAATTTTCAGGCCGGCCACCAGGGCGTTGTCGACTTCATCCACACCGCCCGGATGCGTGATGTATTGCAGGTTCGGACGCACGGTCAGCCAGTTGGTGACATGGAAGCCGTAGTTGATTTCGTAGTTGTACTCGGTCTCGCGCAGCGGCGAGAACAGCGGATCGTCGTAGTTGCTGACACCGTTGCTGTCGTTGAGCAACTGGGCGTTCTTCTTCACGTCGTCGTTGACATGGATACGGGCGAAACCGATGCCGACGTCATCCTTGGGACGTGCGTCGAACGGGCCCTTGTACACCAGCATCAGCGACTGGTAGTTGTCGATGAAATTGGTGTCCTTGTCGTGGAAGGTGGCGTTGGCCGCGATATTCAGGCCGCGGGTCGCATCGCCGTTGTGGGTGGTGAGTTGCTGCTGGCCGACAAACCAGTAACCGTGCTTGCTGTTGTGAACGCGGTAGGCGTTGCCGGTGACCGCGGCGTCCTGGCCGTTGACGTCCTCGCGCACGTCGCTGGCATCAGCCGTGCTCTTGTAGTAACCGACGCGGTATTCGCCCGGCAGGTTGTTGACCTTCGGCGACCAGACCAGCTCCACCGGCAGCACGGTGCCTTTGGTGCCGCTGCCACTGAGCTTGAAGCCGTTACCGTGTTCCAGTTGCGACGGGTTCTGGTTGTACGCGCCGATCTGCGCATACAGCTCAGGCGTGATGTGGTACTTCACCCGCAGCGCCGCCTGGCTGACCGGCCAGTTGTACCAGATGTTGGTCGCCCAGTTGCCCACCTGGGAGCCGCAGAACGCCAGGTTCTGGAACTCGCAGGGGAAGGTGTTGAAGTCTTCGCCTTCGCCGAAGTAACCGGCCTTGACGTCCAGCTTGCCGTCGAGGAACTGGTGCTGGATCCACAACTGGGTCAGACGCACCATATGGCCGCGACCGTAGACTTCCTGGGAGGAACTCAGGGTGCCGGCACGCGGGTCGCCGATCCGGTCGTTGGAGATGTTCTGGCCGTTACGGTTGGTGAGCTGGATCTTCGCCTGGGTGTTGTCCCAGCCCCACAGTTTTTCCAGGTCCAGCGCCACGCCCAGGCCGAACTGGTCGCTGTAGCGCCCGGTCTTGTCGTCGTTGTAGCCGCCATGCAGGTTGGCGCCCATTTCCCCGACGTAATCGGCCTTGATGTCGATCCCCTTCTCGAGCAGCTTGGTCCGCTCGCCGCCCCAGTCGCCGGTCATCCACTTCGAGTCGGCGCTGAATGCCTCGTCGGCGTGGGCGCTACCGGCCAGGGTCATGGCCGCGATCGCCGACAACTGGCAGATCAAGCGTGCGTTGGTACTCTTCTTTTTCATCCCTACATCCTCGTCTTTATTGTTATTAACTGTTTTTCTCTAACGCGGTTTACACCTGATGCGACGGATGACAGGCCATCCGCCGCGCATTTTCGGCAACCCGGGCTTCAACGCCCCTTGAACTGCGCCACGTTGCTGGCGTGGGCTTCGGCCTGCGCCGGCACCACTCCCCCCAGGCGCTCGCCGTTCTTGGCATCGAACAGCAGGACCTTGGCCGGATCGAATTGCAGGGTCAGGGTGTCGCCGACCTGGGGCGCCACGTCCGGGGCCAGGCGGCAGCAGACCTTGGTGTCGTTGAGGTTGACGAACACCAGGGTGTCGGGACCGGTCGGCTCGGTGACCTGGACCTCGGCGCGCAGGGTCGGCAGGCCGTTGCCTTCGCCGTTCGCCAGGCCGATCTGTTCCGGGCGGATGCCGAGGATCACCTCGCGGTCTTCCAGGCCGGCGTCCTGCATGCCCAGGGGCAGCTCGCAACGGGCCTGACCGCTGTCCAGCAGGGCTAGCAGGCGGCCGTCCCTGCGCTGCAGGCGCAGGGGGATGAAGTTCATCGGCGGCGAGCCGATGAAGCTGGCCACGAACAGGTTGGCCGGGTCGTTGTAGATCTCTTTCGGGGTGCCGAACTGCTGGATGATGCCGTCCTTCATCACCGCCACCTTGTCGCCCAGGGTCATGGCCTCGATCTGGTCGTGGGTGACGTAGACCGTGGTGGTCTTCAGGCGCTGGTGCATCAGTTTCATTTCGGTGCGCATCTCGACCCGCAGCTTGGCGTCGAGGTTGGACAGCGGCTCGTCGAACAGGTAGATCTTCGGCCGCCGCGCCAGGGCCCGCCCCATGGCCACGCGCTGCTGCTGGCCGCCGGACAGTTGGCCGGGCTTGCGCCCCAGCAGGTGTTCGATCTGCAACAGCTTGGCGACCCGGGCGACTTCCTCATCGATCTCGGCAGTGGGCATCTTGCGGATCTTCAGGCCGAAGGCGATGTTGTCGCGCACGCTCATGGTCGGGTACAGCGCATAGGACTGGAACACCATGGCAATGTCGCGATCCTTCGGGCTCATGCCGCTGATGTCGGCGCCGTCCACCAGGATCGCCCCGCCGCTGATGGTCTCCAGACCGGCGATGCAGTTCATCAGGGTGGATTTGCCGCAGCCCGACGGTCCCACGAGAATCAGGAACTCGCCGTCGTCGATCTGCAGTTCGATGTTCTTCAGGGTGTCCGGCAGGCCGGCGCCATAGGTCTTGTTGACGTTGCGTAATTCGAGAGTTGCCATCTTTTACCCCTTGACCGCGCCGGACGTCAGCCCACGCAGGAAATACTTGCCAGCGAATATGTAGACCAGCAGTGTCGGCAGCCCGGCGATCATCGCCGCCGCCATGTCAACGTTGTATTCCTTGACCCCGGTGCTGGTGTTGACCAGGTTGTTCAGGGCCACGGTGATCGGCTGCGCGTCGCCGCTGGCGAACACCACGCCGAACAGGAAATCGTTCCAGATCTGGGTGAACTGCCAGATCAGGCAGACCATGATGATCGGCACCGACATCGGCAGCAGGATCTTGCCGAAGATGGTGAAGAATCCGGCGCCATCCAGGCGCGCGGCCTTGACCAGGGCGTCCGGCACGCTCACGTAGTAGTTGCGGAAGAACAGCGTGGTAAACGCCAGGCCGTAGACGATGTGCACCAGCACCAGGCCGCTGGTGGTGTTGGCCAGGCCGAGCTTGCCGACCGTGAACGAAGCGGGCAGCAGCACGGTCTGGAACGGCAGGAAGCAGCCGAACAGCAGCAGGCCGAAGAACAGCTGCGAACCGCGGAAGCGCCACATCGACAGCACGTAGCCGTTCAGCGCGCCGATGAAGGTCGAGATGATCACCGCCGGCACGGTGATCTTCACCGAGTTCCAGAAGTAGCCGCCCACCACGTCCCAGGCCTTGATCCAGCCGATGCCGTCGATCACCGCCGGCCAGCTCAGCAGGTTGCCGGTACGGATGTCTTCCGGGGTCTTGAAGCTGGTCAGCAGCATCACCACCAGCGGCACCAGGTACACCGCCGCCGCCAGCAGCAGGGTGACGTAGATGGCAACGCGGCTGAAGCTCAGTGCCGGTTTTCCGAGCGTGTTAGTCATGGCGTTTGCCTCGCAGTTCGGAATACAGGTACGGCACCAGGATGGTCAGCACGGCGCCGAGCATCAGCATGGCGCTGGCCGACCCTATGCCCATCTGCCCGCGGCTGAAGGTGAAGGAATACATGAACATCGCCGGCAGGTCGGAGGAGTAGCCGGGGCCGCCGGCCGTCATCGCCGCCACCAGGTCGAAGCTCTTGATCGCAATGTGCGCGAGGATCATGAAGGCGCTGAAGAACACCGGGCGCAGGCTCGGCAGGACGATCTTCAGGTAGATGGTCGGCAGGCTCGCGCCGTCGACCTGGGCAGCGCGGATGATCGACTGGTCGACGCCCCGCAGCCCGGCGAGGAACATCGCCATGACAAACCCCGAGGCCTGCCACACGGCGGCGATCACCAGGCAGTACACCACCCGGTCCTGATCCACCAGCCAGTCCAGGCGAAAGCCCTCCCAGCCCCAGTCGCGGAGCATCTTGTCCAGGCCCAGGCCGGGGTTGAGCAGCCATTTCCAGGCGGTACCGGTGACGATCATCGACAGCGCCATCGGGTACAGGTAGACGGTGCGGATAAAGCCTTCCTTGCGGATGCGCTGGTCCAGCAGCACCGCCAAAAACACCCCGAGCACCAGGCTGATGCCGATGAACAGGCCGCCGAACAGCGCCAGGTTCTTGCTCGCCACCCACCAGCGGTCGTTCTCCATCAGGCGCATGTATTGCTGCAGGCCGACCCACTTGTAGCTCGGCATGAAGCTGGAATTGGTGAAGGACAGAACGAACGTCCAGAGGATGTAACCGTAGAAGCCGACCAGGACGATCAGCATGCTCGGCGCCAGGACCAACTTGGGGAGCCAGCGCTGCAGCGCGTCGAACGGTGAGGCTTTGCTGAAAACCGCCACAGAGCTCATGGGGATAATCCAGTGTGAAGGAGTGAGTATCCGTAGGAGCGAGGCTTGCCTGCGAATGCAGGCTGACATTCAGGATTGATGTCGACCGATGCACCGCCTTCGCGGGCAAGCCTCGCTCCTACAGGGGGAGCATTTCAGGAACGGCCGCGGGGGTACCCGCGGCAGCGGGATTACTGGGCGGCCTTGACGGCCGATGCCAGCTGCGCACTGGCCTTGGCCGGGTCCGCGTCCTTGTCGTTCATGAAGTTGGTCACCACGTCGAAGATCGCGCCCTGCACAGCCAGGGAGGTAGCCATGTTGTGCGCCATGCTCGGCTGCAGGCCGCCGGTCTTGTCGTCCGCCAGGAAGTCCTTGGCCGCCGCCTGGGCACAGGAGTCGAAGCCCTGCGCGGCCATGTCGTTGAGCATGTCGGTGCGCACCGGGATCGAGCCCTTGTTGATGCTGAAGATCTTCTGGAAGTCCTTGCCCAGGGTGACCTTGGCCAGGTCCTGCTGCGCGGCGATGTCGCCCTTGCGGTCGGCCTTGAGCTTGAACACCGCCAGGGAGTCGATGTTGTAGGTGAAGGCTTTGTCGGTGCCCGGGAAGGCCACGCACTGGTAATCCTTGCCGGCGACTTTCTTCGCCGCGGTCCACTCGCTCTTGGCCCAGTCGCCCATCATCTGCATGCCGGCCTTGCCGTTGATGACGTCGGCCGCAGCGATGTTCCAGTCACGCCCGGCGCGGTTCGGGTCCATGTAGCCGGTGACTTTCTTCAGCTCGGTGAAGGCCTTGGTCATCTCCGGGCCGGCGAGGGTTTTCTGGTCCAGGTCGACCAGGGCTTTCTTGTAGCCGTCGGCGCCCATGACCGAGAGCACCACGTCTTCGAACACGGTGCTGTCCTGCCATGGCTGGCCGCCGTGGGCCAGGGCGATGAAACCGGCGGCCTTGAGCTTGTCGCCGGCGGCATAGAATTCTTCGAGGGTGGTCGGGGCCTTGTCGATCCCGGCCTTCTTGAACACGTCCGGGTTGATCCACAGCCAGTTGACGCGGTGGATGTTCACCGGCACGGCGACATAGTCACCTTCGTACTTCACGGTGTCGGAGACTTTCTTGGACAGCAGGCCGTCCCAGTTTTCCGACTGGGCCACGTCTTTCAGGGCATCGGTGCTGAGCAGACCGGTGCTGCCCCACTCCTGGATGTCCGGGCCCTTGATCTGGGCGACGCCGGGCGGGTTGCCGGACACGGCGCGGCTTTTCAGCACGGTCATGGCCGTGGCACCGCCACCGCCGGCGACGGCGCCGTCTTTCCAGGTGAAACCGTCTTTTTCGACTTGGGCCTTGAGCACATCGACCGCAGCCTTTTCGCCGCCGGAAGTCCACCAGTGGACGACTTCCACGGAGCCCTTGGCGTCGGCGGCAACGGAAACGAGAGGGAATGCACTGAGGGGGAACAACGAGGCAACGGAAATGACAGCAGCGAGACGAGAAATCGCATTCATCTGAGATGTACCTTTCTTGTTGTTATGCATGCAAGTCTGGAGCTTGCGCTGCATGGGATTCTAAACAGGGGACCGGCCCGCGCAGGTAACGAACAGCCGCGCGAATGTCACCGCATGGTTACATAACCTGCAGTCTAGACACCTGCGCCAATGCTGAAGCCATGCTCGGCGCCAATGGCAAACGTGGAATCAGCACCGCCTGCCAGGCGTGGTACAGGTCCGGCTTGCCGGCCCAGATCTCGGCGCTGGGCCGGTTGTCACAGCCCAGTTCGTGGTGCCAGCTGCCGTGCAGCGGGTCGATGAAATGCTCGGCGGTGAACTCCCAGAAGCGCCGATACCAGGTTTCGTACTGCACATCGCCGGTGCGTTGCAGCAGGGCGCTGGCCGCCGCGCTGGCTTCGGCGTGGGTCCAGTGCAGGCGCTGGCGCACCACGGGGCGCTGGTCCCAATCCAGGGTGTAGACGATGCCCGGCGCGCCATCGACGTCCCAGGCATCGCGGCAGGCGTTGTCGAAGAGTTTCTGCGCGTCCGTCAGCAGCCAGCCGGGGGTGAGCATTCCGGCCTGGCAGCGCGCGGCTTCCAGGTGCAGCAGCAGGCGGGCCCACTCGAACGCGTGGCCAGGGGTGGTGCCGTAGGGGCGGAATCCGTCGGCCGGATGCTCGCGGTTGTAGTCCGGCAGCGGCTGCCACTGCCGGTCGAAATGCTCCAGCACCCGGTAATCGCCGGCGGCGGCATGCCGATGGATGACCCGCTCGACAATGTGCAGGGCGCGGTTGAGCCAGCGCGGGTCCTGGGTGACGTCGGCCAGGGCGAGGAACGCCTCGGTGGCGTGCATGTTGCTGTTGGCGCCGCGATAAGCCTCTTCCGCGCTCCAGTCGCGGTTGAAGGACTCGCGCATCGCGCCCTCCTCCTCGCTCCAGAAATAGCGGTCGATGACCCGGATCGCCTCCGCCAGCAAGGCCTCGGCGCCAGGGCGCCGGGCCACCACTGCGGAACTGGCCGCCAGGGCGACGAAGGCATGCAGGTACGCGGCCTTGCCGCTGTTGCCGTCGCAGTGATCGGGGACAGCGAACCAGCCGCCGTGCTCGCCGTCGCGCAGCGCGCCGTTGAGCGCGGCGATGCCGTGGTCCACCAGCGCCGCGTAACCGGGAATGCCCTGGATATGGGCCATGGCGAAGCTGTGGGTCATGCGCGCGGTGTTCATGGTGCCGGCCCGGGCGCCGCTCGGCAGGCGCCCGCGCTCGTCCAGGTCGCCGAAGCCCTCGGGCAGCTGCGCCGCGCAGGCGAACTCCAGCAGGCGCTGGCCTTCGGCGGCCAGCCATCGATGGTGGGCAGGGGCGTTCAGCCAGCTGCTGAACGCCAGGGGAATACTGTTCATGGCGGACCTGTTGTTGTTTTTATCAGGGCCTTGAGTCTAAACAACGGGTTCGCGCTGGCAGGTAACGAAGGTCACGGGAAATGTCACCGCCCCGTGACAAAACACCGGACTTCTGTAGGAGCGAAGCTTGCTCGCGAAAAACGTCAACGATGACACGGTGTGGTTGAACGAGCGCCGCTGCGCGGCTATCGCGGGCAAGCCTCGCTCCTACAAGGTGAGGGCATTCAGTCCGCGGGACGGGGCAGGTACAGGGTGACGCGCAGGCCGCCTTCGCGCAGGTTCTGCAGGCTGACCTCGCCGCCGTGGCTGTGGGCGATGTTGCGCGCGATGCCCAGGCCCAGGCCGTAGCCCTGCTGTTGGCCGGACAGCCGGAAGTGCGGCTCGAACACCTGCTCCAGACGCTGCTCCGGCACACCGGGGCCTTCGTCGTCGACATGCAGGATGAACGCGTTGGCATCGTCGTCGATGTGCAGATGGGCGTTCTGCCCGTACTTCAGCGCGTTGTCGATCAGGTTGCCCATGCAGCGCTTGAGCGCCAGGGGTTTGCCCGGATACGGCGCCAGCGCCCGCCCCTGCTGGGTCACCCGGCCGTTGCCGTCGGGCCCCAGGTAAGGCTCCACCAGGCAGTCGAGCACCTGGTTGAGGTCCACCGGTTCGATGTTCTCGTGGATATCGGTGTCCTTGACGCATTGCAGCGCGCCCTTGACCAGCAACTCCAGCTCATCCAGGTCGCGGCCGAACTTGGCTTGCATCTGCTCGTCTTCCAGCAGCTCGACCCGCAGCCGCAGGCGGGTGATGGGCGTGCGCAGATCGTGGGAAATGGCGCTGAACAGCTGGCTGCGCTCGGTCAGATAGCGACTGATGCGCTCGCGCATGGCATTGAAGGCGCGGCCGACCTCCACCACTTCGCTGCCGCCGCCCTCGGCCACCGGCTGCACATCGGCGCCCAGGGACATGTCCCGGGCGGCCCGCGCCAGACGCTTGAGCGGCCGGCTCTGCCAGTGCACCAGCAGGCCGATGAACAGCAGCAGGAAACCGCTGGTGAGTACGATGAACCACACCTGCTGCGCCGGCAGCCCCTGCTCTTCGAGGCTGGTGTAGGGCTCGGGCAGCAGCGAGGCGATGTACAGCCATTCCCCCGGCGCCATCTCGATCTGGGTGACCAGCACCGGCGGGTTCACCGGTTCCAGGGTCAGGGCGTAGTGGGCCCAGGAACGCGGCAGCTCGTCGAGCTTCAGGCCACCGTTGAAAATCCGCAGGTCGCCGGGACTGACGAAGGTCACCGAGATATAGGTGTCATTGCCCAGGGACTGGCGCAGCACCTCTTCCACCGCCTTGAGCACCGCCTGCTTGCGCGGGGTGATGGGCAGCACTTCCATGCCCAGCGGCTTGTCGTTGAGGGTCACCACAAAGCGGGTGCCGCCCATGCTGCGCAACTGGTCGAGCACCAGCGGCCGGTAGGCCACCGGCAGCGAGCGGAAGTAGCTGACGCTGGCGGTCATCGAATGGGCCAGGCTGCGAGCGCTGGTGACCAGGCCTTCGAGCTGGGAAGCGCGCAACTGCGACACCCAGATCACGCTGGACAGGGCCTGGGCGAACAGCACCACCAACAGGGTCAGCAGCAACATCCGGCCCAGCAGCGAACGCGGCACCGGTACCCGGGCCAGCAGTTTGCGCCAGAACTCAGTGGCCATTGCCGGCAACCACAGTGGCTGCCAATTGATAGCCGCTGCCGCGCACGGTACGGATCAGCCGCGGCGGCTTCTCGGTGTCGCGCAGACGCTGGCGCAGGCGGCTGACCGCCATGTCGACGATGCGGTCCAGGGGCATCAGTTCACGCCCGCGGGTGGCATTGCCGATGGTGTCGCGGTCGAGGATTTCCTGGGGGTGGTCGAGGAACAGCTTGAGCAGGGCGAAGTCGGCGCCGGAGAGGATCACCTCTTCGCCGTCGTTGTGGAACAACCGGTGGCTGACCATGTCCAGGCGCCACTCGTCGAAGCACAGCACCTCGCCGCCGGCGCGCTCCTGGCCGAATTGCGCACGGCGCAACAGGGCCTTGATCCGCGCCTGCAATTCCCGGGGGCTGAAGGGTTTGCCCAGGTAATCGTCGGCGCCCAGCTCCAGGCCGATGACCCGGTCGGCTTCGTCGGAACTGGCGGTGAGCATGATGATCGGCACCTGGCCGACCCGCGGGTGCTGGCGAATCCAGCGGCACAGGCTGAAGCCGTCTTCGTCCGGCAGCATCACGTCAAGAATCACCAGGTCGCTCGGCGCCTCGTTCAGCGCCTGGCGAAAGCCGGCGCCATTGGGCGTGCTACGAACCTGGAAGCCGGCGCGGCTGAGGTAGGTCTCCAGCAGCTCGCGGATTTCCTGATCGTCATCAACCAACAAGATCGACTTACTGACTGAACTCACGCGGGCCGTCCTTTGTTGTTATGAATGGGGCCGAATTATGCCTTACAGATCAGCAAAACGTTGATACGAAAGCCCTGTAGCCGCTGCCGAGCCCGCGAGGCTGCGATAAGGCCGAAGGCCTTCAGCGATCTTCAGATCCCCGCGCCCGCTTCGCGGTCGATCGCAGCCTCGCAGGCTCGGCAGCGGCTACAGAGAAAGAGCCCCGCTTCAGGCGAACGCCTGTTCCAGCGCCACACCGGCGCCGGTCAGCCCGGAATACGGCGCGGTCACCAGCCACACCGGGATGCCCTTGAAGTAATCGCTCATGCAGCCCTTGTCGGCAAAACAACGGGCGAAACCGCTCTTGACGAAAAAGTCGGCGAACCGCGGGATCACCCCACCGACGATGTACACGCCGCCGCGCCCGCCGGTGGTCAGCACGTTGTTGCCCGCCACCCGGCCCAGCCAGCAGCAGAACTGCTCCAGCACTTCCAGGGCCACCGGGTCGCCGGCCAGGCCGGCCGCGGTGATGGCTTCCGGGGTCTCGAGCAGCGGCTCGTGGCCGTCCACCGCGCAGATCGCCCGGTACAGCCGCGGCAAGCCGCCGCCGCTGAGGACCGTCTCGGCGCTGACGTGACCGCTCTCGCTGTAGAGGTGCTGCCACAGCTGGGTTTCCCGCGGGCTGCTCAGCGGCAGGTCGACATGCCCGCCCTCCCCCGGCAAGGCCGTCCAGCGGCCTTCGCCCAAATCCAGCAAGGTGCCGACACCCAGGCCGGTGCCCGGGCCGATCACCACCGCCGGACGCAGCGGCTCCGCCTTGCCTTCGCAGACCACCCGGAACTCCCCCGGCTGCAGGCGGGTCATGCCCAGGGCCATGGCCGAGAAGTCATTGACCAGCAGCAGTTCGTCCACCTGCAGGGTCTGGCAGAAGGCCTTGCGGCTCAGGCGCCAGTGGTTGTTGGTAAAACGAAATTCGTCGCCGCCCACCGGGCCGGCCACCGACAGGCACACCGCGCCGATGGCCCCCGGCGCCAGGCCGAGCCCGTCCAGGTAGACGCCTATGGCCTGTTCCGGGCTGGCGTGGTCCGCCGTCGCCAAGACCTGGATCGATTCCAGGCGCTGGTTTTTCCACAACGCAAAACGTGCATTGGTTCCGCCAATGTCACCGACCAGCGCTAACTTCACTTAAGGTTCTCCAGGGCAGAGGTAAAGGCGCTGGCACCCTGCTCCGCCGAGCTGAAGGCCATGCGCATGAAACCGAACAATTCGCGACCGCTGCCGACGTTGTTGCCCAGCAGGCCCTGGGCCGGTTCACGGGCGGCGAATTCGGCGGCGTCTACCTTAAGCTCCAGCGTGCCCTTTACGCCATCCACGCGAATGATGTCGCCATCGCGCACCCGGGCCAGCGCACCGCCGACCTGGGCTTCCGGGCTGACGTGGATCGCCGCCGGGATCTTGCCCGAGGCCCCGGACATGCGCCCGTCGGTGACCAGCGCGACCTTGAAGCCGCGGTCCTGTAGCACGCCGAGGAACGGCGTCATCTTGTGCAGCTCCGGCATGCCGTTGGAGCGCGGCCCCTGGAAGCGCATCACCGCGACGAAATCCTTCTCCAGCTCGCCGGCCTTGAACGCGTCGGCCAGGTCCTGCTGGTCCTGGAACACCACCGCCGGGGCTTCGACGATCTGATGCTGCAAGGCCACCGCGGACACCTTCATCACCCCGCGCCCGAGGTTGCCTTCCATCACCCGCAGCCCGCCTTCCGGGGAGAACGCCCGGGCCACCGGGCGCAGGATGTTTTCGTCGAGGCTTTCGGTCGGGCCGTCGCGCCACACCAGCTTGCCGTTGTCCAGGAACGGCTCCTGGGTGTAGCGGCTCAGGCCACGGCCGGCCACGGTGTTGACGTCTTCGTGGAGCAGCCCGGCTTCCAGCAGTTCGCGGATCAGGAACGCCATGCCGCCCGCGGCCTGGAAGTGGTTGATGTCGGCCTTGCCGTTCGGATAGACGTGGGACAGGGTCGGCACCACCTCGGAGAGGTCGGCCATGTCCTGCCAGGTCAGCTGGATGCCCGCGGCCTGGGCGATGGCCGGCATGTGCAGGGTGTGGTTGGTCGAGCCGCCGGTGGCGTGCAAGGCGACGATGGAGTTGACCAGCGAACGCTCGTCGACGATCTCGCCGATTGGCGTGAAGTTGCCGCTCTGTTTGGTCAGGCGGGTGACCTGCTGCGCCGCCTCATGGGTCAGGGCATCGCGCAACGGCGTGTAGGGGTTGACGAAGGACGCGCCCGGCAAGTGCAGGCCCATGACCTCCATCAGCAGCTGGTTGGTGTTGGCGGTGCCGTAGAAGGTGCAGGTGCCGGGGCTGTGGTAGGACTTCATTTCCGATTCCAGCAGCTCTTCGCGGGTCGCCTTGCCCTCGGCGTAGCGCTGGCGCACGTCGGCCTTTTCCTTGTTGGAAATGCCCGACGGCATCGGTCCACCCGGCACGAAGAGGGTCGGCAGGTGGCCGAAGCGCAGCGCGCCCATCATCAGGCCCGGGACGATCTTGTCGCAGATGCCGAGCATCAGCGCGGCGTCGAACATGTTGTGGGACAGCGCCACCGCGGTGGACAGGGCGATCACCTCGCGGCTCGGCAGGCTCAGCTCCATGCCGGCCTCGCCCTGGGTCACGCCGTCGCACATGGCGGGAGTGCCGCCGGCGAACTGGCCGACCGAACCCATCTCCCGCAGGGCCTTCTTGATCAGTTCGGGAAAGTGCTCATAGGGCTGATGCGCCGAGAGCATGTCGTTATATGACGAAACAATCGCCACGTTGGCCGCATTCATCATGCGCAGGCTGTGCTTGTCTTCGGCACCGCAGCCGGCGACGCCGTGGGCGAAGTTCGCACACTGCAGCTTGCCCCGCTGCGGGCCATCGCTGGCGGCGCCGCGGATCAGGGCGAGGTAGGCCTCGCGAGTGGCGCGACTACGGGCGACAAGCCGTTCGGTGACCTCAAGAACGCGGGGATGCATGTGTAGAACTCCAGGCTAACGGAAGTGGCGACCTGTTTGTCTATGCTGGTCAAAACGCCCGCCGCACAGGGGATGGCAGAGGGTTTCTTGACCATTTGGACCAGTTGATTCAGGTCACTCGTTGTAGATAAAACAAAATACTGCCATCAAAAAGGCTTGTTTTCTATTTTTTTGCGAATAATCTTGTAATTCCAACAACAAAACACGGCAGGCGCTTTTCCAATGACTCTACGCATCGCAATCAATGGCTTTGGCCGTATCGGCCGCAACATCCTGCGCGCACTGTATACCCAAGGCTATCGTCAGGATCTGCAGATCGTCGCCATCAACGATCTGGGTGACAGCTCGCTCAATGCCCACCTGCTCAAATACGACACCGTCCACGGCACCTTCGACGCCGAGGTGCAGCACGATCAGGAAAGCCTGACCGTCAACGGCGACCGGATCGCCGTCAGCGCCATCCGCAACCCGGCCGAACTGCCCTGGGCCGCCGAGAAGATCGACGTGGTATTCGAATGCACCGGTCTGTTCACCGACCGGGCCAAGGCCGCCGCCCACCTCACCGCCGGCGCGCGCAAAGTGATCATTTCCGCCCCGGCCAAAGGCGCCGACGCCACCGTGGTGTATGGGGTCAACCACGACATCCTGCGCGCCTCGCACCAGATCATTTCCAATGCGTCGTGCACCACCAACTGCCTGGCGCCGGTGGCCCAGGTGCTGAACCGCGAGCTGGGCATCGAAAGCGGTTTGATGACCACCATCCACGCCTACACCAACGACCAGAACCTGACCGACGTCTACCACAGCGATCCGTACCGCGCCCGTTCGGCCACCCAGAACATGATCCCGAGCAAGACCGGCGCCGCCGAAGCCGTGGGCCTGGTACTGCCGGAGCTGGCGGGCAAGCTGACCGGCATGGCGGTGCGGGTGCCGGTGATCAACGTCTCCCTGGTGGACCTGACCGTGCAGCTCAAGCGCAACACCACCAGCGAGGAGGTCAACGCCCTGCTCAAGAGCGCCAGCCAGCACTCGAAGATCCTCGGCTACAACAGCCTGCCGCTGGTCTCCAGCGACTTCAACCACAACCCGCTGTCGTCGATCTTCGACGCCAATCACACCAAGGTCAGCGGCGGCAAGCTGCTCAAGGTACTGGCCTGGTACGACAACGAGTGGGGCTTCTCCAACCGCATGCTGGATAACTGCCTGGCCCTGTGCAACGCCGAATAAACCGGCGGCCAGCGACGCGGGAGCGGCCGCAGGCTGCGATCTTTTGAACTTCAACCCGGAGCTTCAAGCGCGCAAAGATCGCAGCCTCGGCCGCTCCTGCAGATTTCACTCATGCGGGAGCAGCCACCGATGATCGGTATCAGCTTCACCCAGGCCAGCATGGCGGCGCGCAAGCGTATCGCCCTGGTGGCCCACGACCATTGCAAGAGTTTCCTGCTGGACTGGGCCGAACGGCAGAAGGACACCCTCGCCCGGCACGACCTGCTGGCCACCGGCACCACCGGCCAGTTGCTGCAGCAGCGCCTGGGCCTGCCGGTGGAAAGCATGATCAGCGGCCCCCTGGGTGGCGACCAGCAACTCGGGGCGCGGATCGCCGAGCAGCGGGTCGACATGCTGGTGTTCTTCTGGGATCCCTTCGAGCCCCAGCCCCACGACCCAGACATCAAGGCCCTGCTGCGGGTCGCGGCGGTGTGGAATATCCCCGTGGCCTGCAACGAATGCAGCGCCGACTACCTGCTCGGCAGCCCGCTGATGGACCAGGCCCACCGCTACCGGATTCCGGACTACCAGGCCTACCTCGCCGGGCGTCGATAACTCACCCGGGGCTTGACCTTTGGCGCAGATGATAAGCATTATCATCTGCTGCCGAAATCAGTCAGGTCCCGCAGTGAGTCAATCGCACTTCAATCACGTCTTTCTCGCCCAGCGCGTTTCGCTGCTGCGCACGCTGCAGCGGATGGTCGACAACCCCAGCACCGCCGAGGACCTGTTGCAGGAAACCTACCTGCGCGTGACACGGGCCTTGAGCGAACGCGCCGTCGAACACCTTGAACCCTTCGTCTTCCAGACCGCCCGCAACCTGGCGCTGGACCACCTGCGCGCGCGACGCATCCAGGCCCGCACCCTGCTCGAGGACGTACCGGTGGACGTGGTCGAAAACGTCGCCGCGCCCCTGAGCAGCGCCGAGGATGCCGCCCACGCCGAACAGTTGCTGGAGCGCCTGAACATGAGCCTGGCCCAACTCAGCCCGCGCCAACAGCAGATCTTCATCCTCAGCCGCCTGCACGGCCACAGCTACCTGGAGATCGCCGAAAAGCTCGCCGTTTCCCAGAGCACCGTGCAAAAGGAACTGAAGCTGATCATGGCCATCTGCATTGGCGTCGCCGAGCGCTTGAACGGGCGCTGAAGGCCAAGCCGGGCAGGCGTCGGCCGCGGCCCTTTGCTACCCTTGATCGCCCTGCACTCCCCTACTAAAAAACAGCCGTGCCCAGACACAGCCGAGGAACACCCGTGACGGACATCCACAGCACCCGGCCGACTCCCCAGGACGGGCAGCCCACCGCCGAGCAGGCCATGGACCAGGCCCTGGACTGGCTGATCCTGCTGGACAACCCGAGCCCCGAGCAGACCCGGCAGTTTCAGGCGTGGCTGAACGCCTCGCCCCGGCACAGCGAGGCCTTCGACCAGGCCCAGGCCATCTGGAACGGCCCGCAGGTGGCCCGCTGCGCGCAAAGCCTGAGCGCGCAAAAGCCCAGGCGCGGCGTGCTGGCGCGCCTGCGCCCGCACTGGCGACCGCTGGCCACCGCGGCGGTGCTGATCC
The DNA here is from genome assembly GCF_050280705.1 of Pseudomonas sp. NPDC089530. Lineage (NCBI taxonomy): Bacteria > Pseudomonadati > Pseudomonadota > Gammaproteobacteria > Pseudomonadales > Pseudomonadaceae > Pseudomonas > Pseudomonas sp. NPDC089530. The sequence goes on from NZ_JBNNVU010000012.1 coordinate 89,971, forward strand.
TCGGCCTGTTCAGTTTCAGCAACCTGCCCCTGCGCCTGCAGGCCGATCACCTGACGGTGGTTGGCGAGCGCCAGCGCCTGCAACTGGAGGACGGCTCGAAAGTCCTGCTCAACACCAATTCGGCGTTCTCCAGCCGCATCGACGAGCAGCGGCGCACGGCCCGCCTGTACCAGGGCGAAGCCTTCTTCGAGATTCCCGCCAGCCGCGGCCAGCCGCTGGAGCTGGACGCCGGCCCGGTGCGCGCCAGCGTGCGCGACACCGCCTTCGCCGTGCGCTACCTGGACGGCGTGGCCCAGGTCCGGGTGCAACGCGGCGATGTCGACCTGCGCGCCACCCACGACGACGCCCGGGTGCGCCTGTCGGCCGGCGAAAGCATCCGCATCGGCCCCAACGGCTTCGACCGCCCGGCCAGGCTCGACCTCGACAAGGACCTGGCCTGGATCCAGGGCCGGCTGGTGTTCGAGAACTGCCCGCTGAGCCAGGTGCTGGCCGAACTGGGCCGCTATTACCCAGGCTGGATCGTCAACAACAACCAGCGCCTGGCCGACGTCGCCGTCACCGGCAACTACCGCCTCGACCAGCCCCTGGACGTGGTGCGCTCCCTGGCCCACATCACCTCGGCGCGCCTGCAAGAGTTCCCCGCCCTGGTGATTCTCAACTAGCCTCTGCACGAAAACTGGCTGCGCTCGATCATGCTGCGTTAAAAACAGGCTCGGAATGCTCATGTAGGCCCCTACAGTCGAGCGCGACCCCGGCCGTTCCTCGCCTGTTTTTGCCTTGCCTGATCTTCGCTCGCCGAGTTTTCGTACAAAGGCTGACGCATTTATTTTTACGCGATCGCCCACGGTCGTTCGTCTCGTTATAGCCAATGCAATTGATTCGCATTAAAAATACGAATCAGCACCTATAAAGATTCGTGCGACACGGAGCGCTATCGATGTCCTCTCGCCTCAACAGCCGGTCCTCTGTTTCCCCTCGCCAGGCCCGCCGGCAGCACTGCACCCTGTCCCTGCTGACCGCCGCCATCCTGCTGGCTGGAGCCCAGGCCGCGCCGGTCATGGCCGCCACCGCCCCGGCCCAGCCGGCGCACAACATGGGCGACTACCGCTTCGCCATCGACCAGCAGCCGCTGGTATCGGCGCTGAACGCCTTTACCGCCGTCACCGGCTGGCAGGTCGGCCTGCCGGCCGAATTGGGCGAAGGTATCGCCTCCCCGGGCGTGCACGGTTCGCTGCCGCCGGAAAAAGCCCTGGAGCGCCTGCTGATGGGCACCAACCTGAGCTACCGCAAGCTGGGCAGCAACAATATCGTCCTGGAAAAACGCGCCAGCGGCGGCGCCCTGAACCTGCAACAGGTGACCATCAGCGCCACGCGCCAGGAGCAGGACATCAACAGCGTGCCGAGCACCGTGACCGTGCATGACCGCCAGGACCTGGACCGCAACAACGTCAACACCATCAAGCAACTGGTGCGTTACGAACCGGGGGTTTCGGTCGGCGGCGCCGGCCAGCGCGGCGGCATCAGCGGCTACAACATCCGCGGCATCGACGGCGACCGCATCCTGACCCAGGTCGACGGCGTCGAGATTCCCAACGGCTTCTTCAACGGCCCCTACGCCAAGACCCAGCGCAACTACGTCGACCCGGAAATCGTCAAGCGCGTGGAAATCCTCCGCGGCCCGGCGTCGGTGCTGTACGGCAGCAACGCCATCGGCGGCGCGGTCAGCTACTTCACCCTGGACCCGGACGACATCATCAAGCCCGGCCAGGACGTCGGCGCCCGTCTCAAGACCGGCTACAGCTCGGCGGACGACAGCTGGCTGAAGTCCGCCACCCTGGCCGGGCGCAGCGGCGAATTCGACGGCCTGCTGCACTTCAGCCAGCGCGACGGCCACGAAACCGAGTCCTACGGCAGCCACAACGGTACCGGCCTGGACCGTACCGCCGCCAACCCGGAAGACGTGCGCACCACCAACGTGCTGGCCAAGGCCGGCTGGAACTATGCCGACGACGCGCGCCTGGGCCTGACCTACGAGAAGTACAAGGACGACCGCGACACCAACCAGAAAAGCGCCGTGGGCGGCCCGTTCGACGCCGGCCGGCCGCAGGGCATGTATCGCTCGCGCACCGGCAACGACACCATCACCCGCGAGCGCTTCGGCCTGGACAACCGCTTCGCCCTCGATAGCCTGGTGGCCGACCACCTCAAGTGGAGCCTGAACTACCAGATCGCCAAGACCGACCAGAGCACCCTGGAAAACTACTTCCCGTTCGTCCGCAACGTCATGCGCAGCCGCCAGACCCTCTACGAAGAGAAACAGTGGGTACTCGACGCCCAGGCCGACAAGGCCTTCGCCCTCGGCGAAACCGAGCACCTGCTGACCTACGGCGCCACCGTCAAGCAGGAGAAGGTCACCGGCTCGCGCAGCGGCAGCGGCACCTGCCTGGCGGTCGGCCGCGGTTGCACGGCGGTCGGCGCCATCAGCCCGGCCGACGTGCTGAAGAAGTCCAGCGACTTCCCGGACCCGACCATCAACACCTACAGCCTGTTCGCCCAGGACCAGATCAGCTGGAACCGCTGGACCTTCCTGCCGGGCCTGCGCTACGACTACACCCAGCTCAAGCCCCACGTGACCCAGGAGTTCCTCAACACCGTGTCCGCCGACGGCCGGGGCTCGGTGAGCGACGAGAACAAGACCTGGCACCGGGTCTCGCCCAAGTTCGGCCTGACCTACGCCCTGAGCGACCAGTACACCTGGTACGGCCAGTACGCCGAAGGCTTCCGTACCCCGAGCGCCAAGGCGCTGTACGGCCGCTTCGAGAACACCACCACCGGCTACCGCGTGGCCCCGAACTCGAACCTGGAACCGGAGAAGAGCCAGAGCTATGAAACCGGCCTGCGCGGCAACTTCGAGTCTGGCAACTTCGACGTGGCGGTGTTCTATAACAAGTACCGCGATTTCATCAACGAAGACGCGGTGAAACCGGGCTACGACGAACTGACGTTCCAGAGCAACAACATCAAGCACGCCACCATCAAGGGCGTGGAAGTCAAAGGCCGCTTGAACCTGGACGCCCTCGGCGCCCCCCAGGGCCTCTACACCCAGGGCTCGGTGGCCTACGCCTACGGTCGCAACAACGACACCGGCGAGCCATTGAACGCGGTCAACCCGCTGACCGGCGTGTTCGGTCTGGGCTACGACCAGGACCACTACGGCGCCCTGCTCAGCTGGACCCTGGTGAAAAAGAAGGACCGCGTCGACAGCAGCAGCTTCAAGACCCCGGATGGCACCAGCGGCCAGTTCAAGACCCCGGGCTACGGCGTGCTCGACCTGACCGGTTTCTACAAGGTCACCGACGACGTCACCGTCAGCGCCGGCGTCTACAACCTGACCGACAAGAAGTACTGGCTGTGGGACGACGTGCGCGGCTACGACAGCGTCGGCGAGGCCGCCGTCCTCAGCCCGGCCAACCTCGACCGCCTGACCCAGCCGGGCCGCAACTTCGCGGTCAACCTGATCTGGGACATCTGAGCCCGTGCCCCCTCACTGCGCTTTTCGATGGGGCGCAGTGAGGTTTTTTTACTGTGCCGCGTCTTCTTGTTCGTCTAGTTAGCAACTGCATCTCATTTTCATTCTTCAAGGACATCGTCATGACTGCCCCCGATTCCACCCAGCGTCCGAGCCTGCGCTCCCAGCGCCTGAACCAGATCACCCACGAACCCCATGCCAAGCTCGACGCCCTGGTCAAGGCCCATGCGCCCTTTGAGAGCGCCAGCAGCTTCGCCCGCTTCGTCGTCGCCCAGTACCTGTTCCAGTCCGAACTGGTGGCGCTGTACAACGACCCGGCGCTGATCGCCATCGTCCCGGACCTGGCCCAGCGCTGCCGCGCCGAGGCAGCCAAGGCCGACCTGGCGGACCTGGACACCGAAGTCCCGGCCCCGGTAGCGGGCGCGTTGCACAACCCGAGCAAGGCCGAAGCCCTGGGCTGGCTGTTCGTCTCCGAAGGCTCCAAGCTCGGCGCGGCGTTCCTGATCAAGCGCGCGGTGGGCCTGGGCCTCAGTGAAACCTTCGGCGCCCGGCACCTGGGCGAACCGGCCGGCGGTCGCGCCGAGGGCTGGAAAACCTTCACCCGCATCCTCGACGGCCTGCAACTGAGCGCCGAAGAAGAAGCCGCCGCGGAAAAAGGCGCGCTGGATGCCTTCACCCGGTTTACCGTGCTGCTGGAACAGGCCTACGCCACGGCCCCCGAACTGGCCTGATATAGTGCGCGAGCCAGCCCGCCTCTCTAAGGCGCGGGCTGGCCGATAACCGTTGCAGACTGCCCCTATGCTCGTCACCTCATCAGCGAACCCATGACCGGCAAGACCCGATCCCCGTCCAAAGCTTCCCGCCTGTTCTTCGCTTGCCTGGCCTACGTCAGCCTGGCCATCGGCCTGATCGCCATCGTCATCCCCGGCCTGCCCACCACCGAGTTCGTGCTCCTGGCCGCCTGGGCCGCGACCAAAAGCTCGCCGCGCCTGAGCGCCTGGATGGAAAACCACCGCCTGTTCGGCCCCATCCTGAGCAACTGGCGCAACGGCCGGATCGTCAGCCGCCGGGCCAAGATCAGCGCCACCGTCAGCATGCTGCTGTGCGCTGGCCTGATGCTGAGCCTGCTCAACCATCACTGGACCCTGTACCTGGCATTGGCCGGGATGGGCCTGGGCAACCTGTGGATCTGGTCGCGCCCGGAGGCTCTGGCCCAGGCCTCCTGAGCGCAATCGCCCTCGCCTCCCGTTCACGGGGCCCGCTGACCGGCGTTCTCCCGTGTATGTCAAACATGTGACCGCTCGTCGGCTTTTATTCAGACAAATCCTACCCAAGCCGATGTTTCGGGCATGGCGCTGAATGGATTTGGCGACTGGAGTCACTCGACTCACCGCCCATCACCTGTCCATTCGCGAGATCGCCTTATGTTCGACTCTCTGTCCATTCGCCTGAAAATCGTGCTGTTGTCCGGACTGTGCCTGCTCGGCGTGGTGGGCCTGATCGTCGGGATGAACATCTACCAGACCAACCAGAACGATCAGCTGGTCAGCAGTTCCAGCTCGCGGATGCTCACCGACAGCGTGCAGAACCTGCTGCAGGCCCGGGCCGCCGAGCAGGCGGTGCGGGTGCAGAAAACCTTTGGCGAGAGCCTGCTGGTGATCACCGCCCTGGCCGACCAGGTCAGCGACCTGCGGGCCATGGCCGGCAAGCGCGGGCTGGACGCCCAGGCCCTGCGCGAAGAACTCAACCACAGCCTGAAGACCGCCTTCGAGCGCAACACCCAGGTGCTGGGCGTCTGGCTCGCCTATGAACCCAACGCCCTCGACGGCAAGGACAGCGAATTCGCCAACGACGCCGCACGGGTCTCCAACGAAGCCGGACGCTTCGCCAGTTACTGGAGCCGCGCCGGTGGCACCGGGCTGAACACGGTGATGGTCGAAGAAGACATGAACAAGACCACCCTGAGCCTCAGCGGCACCCCCTACAACAGCTGGTACACCTGCCCGCGCGACAACAAGCGCAGCTGCCTGCTGGAGCCGTATGCCGACACCGTGGGCGGCAAGCTGATGCTGATGACCACCATTTCCCTGCCGCTGATCGTCGAGGGCAAGGTCATAGGCGTGGTCGGCGTGGACATCGCCCTGGATGCCCTGCAAGCCGCGGCCGTCGACTCCCAGCGCGGGCTGTTCGACGGTGCCGGGCACATGCTGATCGTTGCCGGCAGCGGGGTCCTCGCCGCCTACAGCAACGATGCGGCCAAGGTCGGCAAGGGCATCGCCGAGACCCTGGGCGCCGACGGCAAGGATGTCCTGCAAACCCTGGGCGGCACTGCGCCGAAAATCCTCAAGCAGGGCGACCTGATCCGCGCGGTGTACCCGGTCAGCCCGATCCCCGGCGCCCGCCCCTGGGGCGTGGTGATCGACCTGCCGGAGCAGGTGCTGCTGGCCGACTCGGTGAAGCTGCAGGCCGTGCTCGACGAGTCCCAGACCCAGGGCACCCTGATATCCCTGCTGGTGGCGGCAGTCGCCGGCGTGCTCGGCCTGCTGCTGATCTGGCTGACCGCCTCCGGCGTGACCCGGCCGATCAACAGCGTCGCGCAGATGCTCAAGGAAATCGCCAGCGGCGACGGCGACCTGACCCAGCGCCTGAACTACGCCAAGAAAGACGAACTGGGCAAGTTGGTGGGCTGGTTCAACCGCTTCCTCGACAAGCTGCAACCGACCATCGCCCAGATCAAGCAGAGCATCAGCGACGCCCGCGGCACCGCCGACCAGTCCTCGGAGATCGCCCGCCAGACCAGCGAAGGCATGCAGGTGCAGTTCCGCGAGATCGACCAGGTGGCCACCGCCTCCAACGAAATGAGCGCCACGGCCCACGACGTCGCCAACAGTGCCTCCAACGCCGCCAATGCCGCCCGTGGCGCCGACCAGTCGGCCAGAGACGGCCTGAGCATCATCGAGCGCAGCACCCGCGACATCGGCACCCTGGCCGAGGAAGTCAGCAAGGCGGTGCTCGAGGTGGAAGCCCTGGCGGTCAACAGCGAGCAGATCGGCTCGGTGCTGGAAGTGATCCGCAGCATCGCCGAGCAGACCAACCTGCTGGCCCTGAACGCGGCCATCGAGGCGGCGCGGGCCGGGGAAAGCGGCCGCGGCTTCGCGGTGGTCGCCGACGAGGTGCGCAACCTGGCCAAGCGCACCCAGGATTCGGTGGAGGAAATCCGCCTGGTGATCGAACGCATCCAGAGCGGCACCCGGGGCGTGGTGGCGACCATGCATTCGAGCCAGGCCCAGGCCCAGAGCAACGCCGGGCAGATCCAGCAGGCGGTGCAGGCCCTGGGCCGGATCAGCGACGCGGTCACGGTGATCAGCGACATGAACCTGCAGATCGCCAGCGCCGCGGAACAGCAGAGCGCGGTGGCCGAAGAGGTCAACCGCAATGTCTCGGCAATCCGCAGCGTGACCGAATCCCTCACCGAACAGGCCACCGAATCGGCCCAGGTCAGCAGCCAGCTCAACGCCCTGACCACCCAGCAGATGAAGCTGATGGATCAGTTCCGCGTCTGACCCCCTCTTTGTAGGAGCGAAGCTTGCTCGCGATAGCCGTGCAGCGGCGGTTCCCCAGGCACCGCGTTATCGTTGGCGTTCTTTCGCGAGCAAGCTTCGCTCCTACAGGTAGCCCTGCTCCGTGCTGCGGCGCTTCACGCTTTTGCTCTATGCTGCCCCCTCTCTAGCGGAGGGCCTGCAATGACCGATCTACTGTCGTCTGTTCAAGCCGCGCTTGGCTTACCCCGAACCCCGATTGCCTTGACCTCGAGCGGCGCCCTGCCCTCGGCCTTTGCCGTGACCGAACTGGCCAGCGCCAGCATCGCCGCGGCCGGCCAGGCAACGGCCGAACTGCTACACGACCGGACCGGGCGCCTGCCCGCCCTGAGCGTCGACCGGCGCCTCGCCTCCTTCTGGTTCGCCACCTCCCTGCGCCCGCTCGGCTGGAGCGTGCCGCCGCTGTGGGACCCGGTCGCCGGCGACTACGCCACCCAGGACGGCTGGATTCGCCTGCACACCAACGCGCCCCATCATCGCCGTGCCGCCGAACAGGTGCTCGGCCCGGTCGCGGATCGTCCGGCCATGGCCGCCCGGGTCGCGCAATGGAACAAGCACGACCTGGAACAGGCGGTGGTCGCGGCCGGCGGTTGCGCCGCGCAAATGCGCAGCTGGAACGACTGGCAGGCTCACCCCCAGGGGCAGGCGGTGAATGCCGAACCGCTGGTGCACTGGCTGGCGCACAGCGTAGGCGCCGCGCAACCCTGGCGTGGTTCGCAAGCCCGGCCCCTGGCCGGGATCAAGGTGCTGGACCTGACCCGGGTGCTGGCCGGCCCCATCGCCAGCCGCTTTCTCGCCGGGCTGGGGGCCGAGGTGCTGCGTATCGACCCGCCGGACTGGAACGAGCCCGGCGTGGTCCCGGAGGTCACCCTGGGCAAGCGCTGCGCCCGGCTGGACCTGCACGACACCGCCGACCGCCAGGTATTCGAAAACCTGCTGGGCGACGCCGACCTGCTCCTGCACGGCTATCGCGCCGATGCCCTGGAGCGTCTCGGTTACGGGGCGGCCGAGCGCCAGCGCATCGCCCCGGCGCTGATCGATGTGAGCCTCAATGCTTATGGCTGGAGCGGCCCGTGGCAGAACCGCCGCGGCTTCGACAGCCTGGTGCAGATGAGCTGCGGCATCGCCGAGGCCGGCCAGCGCTGGCAGCAGGCCGATAAACCGCTGCCACTGCCGGTACAGGCCCTGGACCATGCCACCGGCTACCTGATGGCCGCCGCGGCGATCCGTGCCCTGACCGAACGCCTGAAAACCGGGGCCGTCGGCAGCGCCCGGCTGTCGCTGGCGCGCACGGCGAAGCTGTTGATCGAGCATTCCCAGGGCCATGCCGAAGACGCCTTACGCGCCGAAGACCAGAACGATCAGGGATTATTGGTGGAGCAGACATCCTGGGGCCCGGCCCATCGCCTGCGGGTGCCCTTGCAGATCAGCGGCACACCGCTGCAATGGGACCACCCCGCCAGCGACCTGGGCGCCCATCGCCCGCAATGGTAAGCGCGGCTGTAACCCCGTAGCCCTGTAGCCGCTGCCGAGCGTCAGCGAGGCTGCGATCGAGGACGCAGTCCTCGCCAAGCCTGCCCATGCGGTATGAATGACGTAATGCGTGGCCTGATTTGCGACCGCTTCGCGGCCGATCGCAGCCTCGCTGACGCTCGGCAGCGGCTACAGGATCGCGGGGGTACAGGGGTTATGGGGTTACGGGATTACAGAGCCGTCCACAGATGCTGCGCCGCATAGCCGCGCCAGGGGCGCCAGGCTTCGGCGCGGGCCAGCAGTTGGCTAGGGGTGACCGGCCCGCCTTCGAGCGCTGTCAGGGCATTGATCAGGCCCACGTCCGCCGCCGGAAACGCATCCGCCTCGCGGAACTGCCGCAGGGCCACGTAGTGCGCGGTCCAGTCGCCGACGCCCCACAACGCCAGCAAGGCCGACAGGCTGTGCTCGAGACTGGCCTTGGGCGCAAACAGCTGCGGGTCGTCGAGGACCGCCTGGGCCACGCCGGACAGGGTTCGCCCGCGGCTGCGCGGCATGCCCAGGCTCGCCAGGTCGGCGCCGGCCATCCGCGCCGGCTCGGGAAACACATGGCTCAGCCCCTCGGGCACGCCCACGTCACACAACGGCTGGCCATACCGCGCCACCAGCTTGCCCGCCAGGCGGATGGCCGCCGTCACCGTGATCTGCTGCCCCAGCACCGCGCGTACCGCCAGCTCGAAACCGTCCCAGGCCCCAGGCACGCGCAACCCCGGGCGCACGGCGATCAAACGCGCCATCAGCGGATCGTTGGAGAGGTGCCGGTGAATGGGCGCAAGGTCGGTGTCCAGGTCCAGCAGGCGGCGAATGCGCGCGACGATCCGGGGGTGGGCGTGCGGCTCGGGAAAGTGCAGCTGCAGATCCAGGGACGGCGCCAGCGCCTCGGCCTCCCCCGGGCCCACGCTGAACCAGCCGTGCACGCCATCGAGGCTGATGCTGCGCCAGTAGCGTTCGCCGCTGACCCGCTCCAGCCCGTCGATGGCCCGCGCCTGGAGAAAGGCCAGCATCGCCGGCCAGTCGTAAGGCGGACGGTAGACCAGCCTCACAACGACAACACCCCGCTGTACAAGCCATAGGCGGCCAGCATGGCCCCCATGACCACACAGCTGAAAATGCCCTTCTCGACACCCGTGAACAACGGCTCGCCCTGCTCGTGCTTGGCCTTGGCGAACAGGATCACCCCGGGGGCGTAGAGCAGCGCCGAGAGCAACAGGTACTTGACCCCGCCGGCGTACAGCAGCCAGATCGCGTAGCACAGGGCGACCCCACCGATCAGCAAGTCTTTCATGCGTTCGGCCGAAGCGTGCTCATAGGTCTCGCCGCGGCCGCTGAGCAACACCGCGTAGGCCGCCGACCACAGGTAGGGCACCAGGATCATCGACGACGCCAGGTAGATCAGGCTGGTGTAGGTCCCGGCGGAGAACAGGGTAATCAGCAGGAACACCTGGATCATGCTGTTGGTCAGCCACAGGGCGTTGACCGGCACGTGGTTGGCGTTTTCCTTTTTCAGGAAGGCCGGCATGGTCTTGTCGCGGGCCGTGGCGAACAGGATCTCGGCACACAGCAGCGCCCACGACAGCAAGGCCCCGAGCAGGGACACCGCCAGGCCGACGCTGATCAGCAACGCGCCCCAGGGCCCGACGATGCGCTCCAGCACCGCCGCCAGCGACGGGTTCTGCAAGGTCGCCAGTTCCGGTTGGCTCATGATCCCCAGGGACAGCACGTTCACCAGCACCAGCAGGGCCAGCACGCCGATGAAGCCGATCACCGTGGCCCGGCCGACGTCCGTGCGTTTTTCGGCCCGGGCCGAGTAGACGCTGGCGCCTTCGATACCGATGAACACGAAGACCGTGACCAGCATCATGTTGCGCACCTGGTCCAGCACGCCGCCGAAGTTCGGGTTGCTGTGGCCCCAGATATCGCGGGTGAAGATATCGGCCTTGAACGCCACCGCGGCAATCGCGATGAACATCACCAGCGGCACGATCTTGGCCACCGTGGTGATCAGGTTGATGAAGGCGGCTTCCTTGATCCCGCGCAACACCAGGAAGTGCACGGCCCACAGCAGCACCGAGGCGCAGGCGATGGCCACCGGGGTGTTGCCCTGGCCAAACACCGGGAAGAAATAGCCCAGGGTGCTGAACAGCAGCACGAAGTAGCCGACGTTGCCCAGCCAGGCGCTGATCCAGTAGCCCCAGGCGGAGGAGAACCCCATGTAGTCGCCGAACCCGGCCTTGGCGTAGGCGTACACCCCCGAGTCCAGCTCGGGCTTGCGGTTGGCCAGGGTCTGGAACACGAAGGCCAGGGTCAGCATGCCCACCGCGGTGATCGCCCAACCGATCAGGATTGCCCCAGCGTCGGCGCGGGCCGCCATGTTCTGCGGCAACGAAAAGATCCCGCCGCCGATCATCGACCCCACCACCAGGGCGACCAGGGCGCCGAGCCGCAATTTTTGTGTGGTTTGTGGCATGCCTACCTCTGCATCCGGTCCATTTGTCCGACAACCAAACTATATGCAAGTAAACAACTTCCACAGGCTGGCGACGGACTAAAATTGTCAATTATTCATCTTTTGCGGCCTCATCAATATGACGCCGATCAGAACATATTGAATAGTGGAGACTTTTATTTTGCATAAAGGCTGAATGCCATCAACCGGACAGTTCCCTTATAACTTTTTTACTAGTTGCGCATTCTCGAAAGCGGACTAGGTTCAATCTGGCATCAATGAGAAGCCCTGTCCCCCCAGCCTTCCAGGCCTTCCGCAATGGCACTTCCAGACCTAGTACAGACTGTCGCGAAGACTGTTTAAGTCGTTCATTCACAATGGAATGTAGCGATGACCTGATCTAAGTCAGCTGTTCGTATGACGCGCGGATTTACTCTGACATCTCTCTTCTCCTGCAATGGAGTCACGCAATGTCTGACACTCCCGGAAAACTAAGACTGGGTGCGCTAGTCGCTTTGGTAGTCGGCTCGATGATTGGCGGCGGGATCTTTTCGTTGCCACAGAACATGGCCGCCAGTGCCGATGTAGGCGCTGTTCTTATTGGTTGGGCCATTACGGCCGTCGGTATGTTGACACTGGCTTTCGTGTTCCAGACCCTGGCCAACCGCAAACCCGACCTGGACGGCGGCGTCTACGCCTACGCCAAGGCCGGTTTCGGCGACTACATGGGGTTCTCCTCCGCCTGGGGCTACTGGATCAGCGCCTGGCTGGGCAACGTGGGGTACTTCGTACTCTTGTTCAGCACCCTGGGCTACTTCTTCCCGCTATTTGGGGAGGGGAATACTCCTGCCGCGGTGATCGGCGCCTCGGTGCTGCTGTGGGCCGTGCACTTCCTGGTGCTGCGCGGGATCAAGGAAGCCGCCTTCATCAACCTGATCACCACGGTCGCCAAGGTGGTGCCGCTGCTGCTGTTCGTGCTGATCGCCCTGTTCGCCTTCAAGCTGGACATCTTCACCGCAGACATCTGGGGCGTGAAGAACCCGGACCTGGGCAGCGTAATGAACCAGGTGCGCAAGATGATGCTGGTCACCGTCTGGGTGTTCATCGGTATCGAGGGCGCGAGCATCTTCTCCTCCCGCGCGGAAAAACGCTCGGACGTGGGCAAGGCCACCGTGATCGGCTTCATCACCGTGCTGCTGTTCCTGGTGCTGGTGAACGTGCTGTCCCTGGGCATCATGACCCAGCCGGAACTGGCGAAACTGCAGAACCCGTCCATGGCCGCGGTACTGGAACATGTGGTCGGCCACTGGGGCGCGGTGCTGATCAGCGTCGGCCTGATCATCTCGCTGTTGGGGGCGCTGCTGTCGTGGGTGCTGCTGTGCGCGGAGATCATGTTCGCCGCGGCCAAGGACCACACCATGCCGGAGTTCCTGCGCAAGGAAAACGCCAACCACGTGCCGGTCAACGCCCTGTGGCTGACCAACGTCATGGTGCAGATCTTCCTGGTCATCACCCTGTTCTCGGCCAGTACCTACCTGTCGCTGATCTACCTCGCCACCTCGATGATCCTGGTGCCCTACCTGTGGTCGGCGGCCTATGCCGTGCTGCTGGCAGTGCGCGGCGAAACCTACGAAACGGCCCTGGCCGAACGCAAGAAAGACCTGTTCATCGGTGGCATCGCCCTGCTCTACGCGATCTGGCTGCTGTACGCCGGCGGGGTCAAGTACCTGCTGCTTTCCGCCCTGCTCTATGCCCCCGGCGCGATCCTGTTCGCCAAGGCCAAGCTGGAGTTGGGCAAACCGGTTTTCACCAACGTCGAGAAGCTGATTTTCGCCGCAGTGGTCATAGGCGCCCTGGTGGCCGCCTATGGGCTCTACACCGGCTTCCTGACCCTGTAACAGCACTATTGTTTTTACCTCTGGAGGATCACTGTAATGACCACGGGAAAAGTTAAGTACGGCGTCCATTCCGAAGCCGGCAAACTGCGCAAAGTCATGGTTTGTTCCCCAGGCCTGGCCCATCAGCGGCTGACCCCGAACAACTGCGACGAGCTGCTGTTCGACGATGTGATCTGGGTCAACCAGGCCAAGCGCGATCATTTCGACTTCGTCACCAAGATGCGCGAGCGTGGCGTCGAAGTCCTGGAAATGCACAACCTGCTGACCGATACGATCCAGAACCCCGAAGCCCTGAAATGGATCCTGGATCGCAAGATCACCCCCGACACCGTCGGTGTCGGCCTGACCAACGAAGTGCGCAGCTGGCTCGAAGGCCTGGAGCCGCGCAAGCTGGCCGAGTTCCTGATCGGTGGCGTGGCCGGCGAGGACCTGCCGGAAAGCGAAGGCGCCAGCGTGATCAAGATGTACCGCGACTACCTGGGCCACTCCAGCTTCCTGCTGCCGCCGCTGCCCAACACCCAGTTCACCCGTGACACCACCTGCTGGATCTACGGCGGCGTGACGCTCAACCCGATGTACTGGCCGGCCCGTCGCCAGGAAACCCTGCTGGCCAACGCCATCTACAAATTCCACCCCGAGTTCACCAACGCCGACTTCGAAGTCTGGTACGGCGACCCGGACAAGGATCACGGCCAGGCCACCCTCGAGGGCGGCGACGTGATGCCGATCGGCAACGGCGTGGTGCTGATCGGCATGGGCGAGCGCTCCTCGCGCCAGGCCATCGGCCAGCTGGCGCAGTCCTTGTTCGCCAAGGGCGCGGTGGAGAAAGTGGTGGTGGCCGGCCTGCCGAAATCCCGGGCGGCGATGCACCTGGACACCGTGTTCAGCTTCTGCGACCGCGACCTGGTCACGGTCTTCCCGGAAGTGGTCAAGGAAATCGTGCCGTTCGTCATCCGCCCCGACAGCAGCAAGCCGTACGGCATGGACGTGCGACGGGAGAACAAGTCGTTCATCGAGGTGGTGGCCGAGTCCCTGAACCTCAAGCAACTGCGCGTGGTGGAAACCGGCGGCAACAGCTTCGCCGCCGAACGCGAACAGTGGGACGACGGCAATAACGTGGTGGCCCTGGAGCCCGGTGTGGTCATCGGCTACGACCGCAACACCTACACCAACACCCTGCTGCGCAAGGCTGGCGTGGAAGTGATCACCATCAGCGCCGGCGAACTCGGCCGTGGCCGTGGCGGCGGCCACTGCATGACCTGCCCGATCGTGCGCGATCCGATCGACTACTAAGCGCCCTCATTCGAATACAGCAGCTTGCCGTTGCCCCCACAAAGGGCCCCGGCAAGTGGACGACCGAAATCAAAGGAGATCCATCATGGCTTTCAATATCCACAACCGTAACCTGCTGAGCCTGGAACACCACACTCCACGGGAGCTGCGTTACCTGCTCGACCTGTCCCGCGACCTGAAACGCGCCAAATACACCGGCACCGAGCAGCAGCACCTCAAAGGCAACAACATCGCGCTGATCTTCGAGAAGACCTCGACCCGTACCCGCTGCGCCTTCGAAGTCGCCGCCTATGACCAGGGCGCCAACGTCACCTACATCGACCCGAACTCGTCGCAGATCGGCCACAAGGAAAGCATGAAGGACACCGCCCGGGTCCTGGGGCGCATGTACGACGCCATCGAGTACCGCGGCTTCAAGCAGGAAATCGTCGAGGAACTGGCGAAGTTCGCCGGGGTGCCGGTGTTCAACGGCCTGACCGACGAATACCACCCGACCCAGATGATCGCCGACGTGCTGACCATGCGCGAGCACGCCGACAAGCCGATCCACGACATCAGCTACGCCTACCTGGGCGACGCCCGCAACAACATGGGCAACTCGCTGCTGCTGGTGGGCGCCAAGCTCGGCATGGACGTGCGCATCTGCGCGCCCAAGGCCCTGTGGCCCCATGACGATCTGGTCAGCCCAGCTACGGTGCCTTCATTGATATTGACCTTGAGCGCCACACGGTTGCGCGGCTGCG